>UREO01000088.1 GCA_900546895.1 uncultured Oscillospiraceae bacterium | reverse complement strand
ATTGCGGACACCCTGTCCTTCGGTGAATTGAGGCTGAATCTGAACACCTACGAACTGTCCGACGCCGGAGAAAGCGTCCCCCTTTCCAACAAGGAATTCGAGCTGATGAAATTCTTTCTTTTGCAGGGACGCAATGTCAGCAGCAAGGAAAATTTACTGACGAAATTCTGGGGCTTTGAAAATTCCACGGCGGAAAACAGCCTTGAGGTACATATCACCTATCTGCGCCACAAGCTGAAACGGATTCATTCCGGCATCCGGATTCACTGCATCAAAAACGTCGGCTATCACCTGATTACCAGCGAAAAATAGCAGGAGCGGGGTTTTGATCCCGCTCCTGCTGTTTTCTGTTTTATTCCCGGATGATATCCTTGACAACTTCCCCCGCCAGAATCAGTCCCGCGACGGAAGGGACAAAGGAAATGCTGCCCGGCACCTGACGGCGGATGGAGCATTTGCGCTTTGTGCCCGGCGGGCAGATACAGTGATATTTACAGCTGGTGGCGTCGTCGTCGATCGGCGTCATCGGCGGCTCCTTGGAGTACACCACCTTCAGGGAAGGGATGTTCCGTTTGCGCAGCTCATTGCGCATCACCCTCGCAAGAGGACAGACGGAGGTCTGATAGATATCGGCGACCTCGAATTTTGTAGGGTCAAGCTTATTCCCCGCCCCCATACAGCTGATGACGGGAACCCCGGCGGCGTTCGCCCTTTCAATCAGGATCAGCTTGGCGGAGATGGTGTCGATCGCGTCCACCACATAGGAATATCGGGACAGGTCGACGGTATCGGCGTTCTCCGCCGTGTAAAACATGGGGAAAATCTCCACCTTTGCGGAAGGATTGATTTCCAGTATCCGGTCACGCATCACCTCTACCTTTGCCTTGCCAACCGTTTTGCGCGTGGCGATCAGCTGACGGTTGATATTGGTCAGGCAGACCTTGTCGTCGTCAAACAGCGCGATGCCGCCGATTCCGCTTCTTGCAAGCGCCTCTGCCGTATAGGAACCGACCCCGCCGATTCCGAACACCGCCACCGCCGCTTCCTGCAGCTTTTTCATTGCGGGAGCCCCCAGCAAAAGCTCCGTCCGCGAAAATTCATTTAACATTTCTTTCCCACCTGTATGTTCAGTCATCATTCATTTTATCATTAATTTTTAGTTGATTCTGCAACAAAACTGTGTTCCTCCCCCGCCTGCGGCGAGAAAGGAACGTGTTTGATCCCGCAAACTGAAATGGAATTGCTGTAGATCTCACAGAACAAATTATACCGTAACATCCGGCCTTTATCAATCAGTTATTGAAATAAAAAGTCTTTTCCTATCAAAGAAGTAATCGATTGACATTTTATCCGGGCGACAGTATGATAAAAGACAAAATAAAAAAATGTCGGCAAACCCCCTTCCGGCAAAAGAGCCGCCGGAAGCAAGCGGGCCGATTGCGGAAAGGATGTAGCAAATGGATTTGAATATTACGCGGGAGCAGGCCTGGGCCCTCCTTACGGAGTACAACAAGGACCCGTTTCATCTGAAACACGCCCTCACGGTGGAGGGGACCATGAGATATTTCGCCAAACTGCTCGGCTTTGAGGAGGAACAGGACTTCTGGGGCATCGTCGGACTTCTGCACGACCTGGATTTTGAGCTTTTCCCGGACGAGCACTGCATTCGCGGGCAGGCCATTCTGCGCGAAAAAGGAGTCAGCGAGGATATCATCCACGCGACCGCAAGCCACGGGTACCAGCTGACCGTGGATATCAAGCCGGAGCACACGATGGAAAAGGTGCTTTACGCCGTCGACGAGCTCACCGGGCTGATCGGAGCCGTCGCGCTGATGCGCCCCTCGAAGAGTGTACAGGACCTGGAATTGAAATCGGTCAAAAAGAAATACAAGACCCTGAATTTTGCGGCGGGCTGCTCCCGGGAAGTGATTGGGCGCGGCGCGGAGATGCTCGGCTGGGAGCTGGATCACCTGATCGAGCAGACCATTCTGGCCATGCGTTCCTGCGAGGACGCGGTGCAAACCGCCATTTAAAGCTTTTCGTTTTTGACGACCCACCGCCACAGCACGGGCTGAATCTGCGGATAGGTAAGGTTTTGCGGCAGCGCCGTACAAAATCGAATTTCGGCCATTTCCATATCGACGGGCAAATCGGAAAGGGATTCCACCTGTGCGTAAAACAGCATGCCGTAAGTGGGGTTCGCATTATGTATCAGGTCGTCCTCCCCTTCCACCGAATAAATACAGACGGGCTTGATCTGAAATTTCACCGCGCCCGTTTCTTCATACAGCTCCCGTTTTGCGGTGTCACAAATCTCTTCGCCGTTCTCGCGGTGGCCGCCCGGGATTTCCCAGGTTGTCCGTTCTTTGTGGCGGCAGAGAATCCATTTCTCCCCCATACGCGCCGCAATGATGGCATATTTGAGGCTGTCGTTCTTCACATAGTCCAAATCATGAAATCCTACTTTTACCATAAGTCCTTTTCCTCTTTTCAAAAATCACTCCGTGCGGAACCGGCAGGTTCCGCACGGAGTATTTTATTGCGACAGCTTTTGGTCCAGCTCTTTCAGATCGTAAATCGGGGGCGAGCAGGCGTTGTTCTGACAGATATAATAAGCGCTCCGGCCTTCCCCGAGCGGATATTCCGCCGTAAATTCCGCAAGCTTTGCCAGCTGCTCCGCGTTTTCCGCACTTTTTACGAGCACGGTGGTGTTGGGCATTCTTTTTTGATACAGCAGGGATTTGACCCGTTCAAAATCGGTGCCGTCCTTTACCACGCACACGATTTCCCTGGAAGGGTACAGCGCGGCCGTCATGGCCGTCAGCGCAAAGCTGTGCCCCGCCGGAAATTCCTGCGCGGCGCCCGCCATAAAGCGGAGCTGCTGATCCGCGGCCTCCTGCAGAGCCGGATTTCCGGTAAGCGCCGCCAGCTTTACAAGACAGAGGGACGCCGCGGAGTTGCCCGACGGAATCGCGCCGTCATAGGTTTCCTTCGGACGGTAAATAAGCGGTTCCGCGTCGCTTGCGGAAAGATAAAATCCGCCGTTTTCTCCGTCATAAAACCGGTCCAGCATGGTCCGGTTCCGTTCGACCGCCTGCTGAAGATAATCAACATCGTAGGTCGCGTCGTAAAGGCTCAGCAAAGCCCATACGGTAAACGCGTAGTCGTCCAGCCCGCCCGTACCCGCGGCTTCTCCGTCACGGTAACGTACCCGCAGGCCGCCCTGTTCATCGGTCAGGCTGCTTTGGAGAAAACGCATCGCCTTTCCCGCCGCGTCAAGATAACGGTTATCCCCCAGAACCCGATAGGCATCGGCCAACGCCGTGATCATCAGCGCGTTCCAGGAAGTCAGGATTTTATCGTCCTTATGCAGCTTCGTACGCGTCAGGCGGTATTCATACACCTTCGGAAGCAGCCGTTCGATCGCCTCGTCCGGATGCTCGGCATCGGGGTTTCCGATCAGGTTCAGAATATTTTTCCCCTCAAAATTGCCCCCGGGCGTCATGCCGAAATATTCGATAAAAGTCCGGCCGTCGCTTTCCCCTAAAAGGGAAACGATCTCATCCGGGGTAAAAACGTAGTATTTCCCCTCCTGACCGTCGCTGTCGGCATCCTGCGCACAGTAAAAGCCTCCGTTTTCGTCCGTCATTTCCCGCAGAATATACTCCATTGTCTTTACGGCGACGGTTTTATAGAAATCATTTTGGGTGATCCGGAACGCTTTCAGATACGCAATGGTCAGCAGGGCGTTGTCGTAGAGCATTTTTTCGAAATGAGGAACCAGCCATTTGTCATCAGTGGAATAACGGGAAAATCCGAAGCCCACATGGTCGAAAATCCCGCCGCGGTACATCTGCCGCAGGGTTTTTTCCGCCATTTGGAGAGCGTCCCCGTTTTTTTCCAGCATAGCATACTGTAGCAGAAACAGCAAGTTGTGCGGAGACGGAAATTTCGGGCTGGCTCCGAACCCGCCGTACTGACGGTCAAAGGTCTGCCGGAACCATGACCGGGCGGAAACCAAAAGGTCCTTTGTGAGCCTGCCCGCTTTTTTCACCGTCTGTCCCCTCAGCGCCATGGCAATGCGTTCGCCGGAGCCGAGAAGCTCTTTCCGGTTTTCCCGCCACTGCTCCGCGGCGGAAGCAAGCAGGTCCATCAGCCCGGGCATGGAATGCCGGGAATGCTTCGGGAAATACGTTCCCGCGTAAAACGGACGCTGGTCCGGGGTCATCAGGATCGTCAGAGGCCATCCGCCGCTGCCGGTGAGCGCCTGACAGACCGTCATGTAAACCGCGTCCACGTCCGGCCGCTCCTCCTTATCCACTTTGATTGCGATAAAATTCCGGTTCAGCTCCTGTGCGACCTCGTCGTCCTCGAAGCTTTCGCGTTCCATCACATGACACCAGTGGCAGGTGGAATAGCCGATGGAGAGGAAGACCGGCTTGTCCTCCGATTTCGCCTTTTCAAAAGCGTCCTTTCCCCACGGGTACCAGTTGACCGGATTATAGGCGTGCTGCAGCAGATAAGGGGATTTTTCATGAATCAGCCGATTGGGCACCTTATTTTCAGTATCGGGCAATTTTATCACCTTCTTTCTTCTGTTTCGTTTAGTGTATCCCAAAAGGAAAAAGAATGCCATATTTATTCTTTTTCCTTAAAATCTCAGCAATTTGATTTTAGTTTGCGGACAAAACTCAAAGTGAGTTTACAGCATTTCCAGTTGATTCTGCAACAAGGTTGCGTTTCTCCTCCGCCTTCGGCGGGGGAGAAACATGTTTTGTTTCGCAGACACAACTGGAATTGCTGTAGGCAGAATAAGCCGCAAATCCCCGGTTCATAGGATTTACGGCTGAATTGACAATTTTTATTTTAAAAGTATTTGTCTGCTGGAAATTCTTTTATACCGGGGTATATGACATCCGCAGACGGAAGGTGTTTTCTGTCCCCGATGCCGACCGCATACATGCCGGCTCGTTTTGCCGCTTGAAGGCCGGCCTCGGCGTCCTCGAACACCAGGCAAGCCGGATAGGGAATATGAAGACAGTCCGCACCCAGTGTAAACACCTCCGGATTCGGTTTTGCGCTGGAAATGCGATTGCCGTCGACGACCGCATCAAACAGGGAAGCGATCCCGACATTTTTCAGGATGAGAGGAGCGTTCCTGCTGGCGGACCCCAGTGCGATTTTCACGCCTTTCCTTTTCAGTTTTTGTAAAAGCTCCGGCGCGCCGTCCAAAAGCTCGGACCGATCCATGCCGGAAATGCACTCTACATATCTGGCGTTTTTCCTTGCCGCCATCCGCTCTTTCTCCTCGTCGGAAAAACGGTCCTGCATCCCGCCGATTTTCAACAGAAGGTTACACGACGTCATTCGTGACACGCCTTTCAGCTGTTCATTCTGTTCCGGCGAAAATTCAAATCCAAGCTGATCGGCCAGTTCTTTCCACGCGAGATAGTGATATTTCGCAGTGTCGACCAATACGCCGTCGAGGTCGAAAATCGCGCAGCGAAAGCTCACTTAACCTTCCCCCATTCTTCCAGCGAAAGCTGCAGCCTGTCCCGCAGCAGATATTTTCTGCCGTAGATAAAAATCATTCTTTCCGTACCGCTCAGCAGCGAAACTTCACATCCCTGACGATTTACCAAAACCTGAATCAGGCTGTCTTCGTCGTGTATCTTAAAATCGTATTCCTCCCACTGCTTGGGCAGAGCCGGAGCAAGGTGCAGCCCGTCCTCCTTAACGCGCAGTCCCCCAAATCCATATACGATCGCCATGTAAGTGCCTCCCATATTCGCGGTATGAATTCCGTCTTTTGTATTTTTATGGGTATTGAACAAATCCAGCTCAGAGGATTTGCCGAAATAATCGTAGGCTTTTTCCGGCATTCCCAACCGGGAAGCCATGATACTGAAAATACAGGTGGAAAGCGAGGAATCATGTGTCGTAACCCGCTCGTAGTAATTGAAAGAATGCTTCATCGTGGCCAGACTCTGTGCATCCTCCAGAACGAAATGTGCCAACACCGTATCCGCCTGCTTGCATACCTGATGGCGGTAAAGATAGAGCGGATGATAATGAAGCAGCAGCGGGAAATCCTGCCGCGGCGTCTTTTTTAAATCCCATACTGCTTTTGAAAGAAACGAGTCGTCCTGCGGATTGATATCCCTTCCTTTATCATAGGGCAGATACATACTCTCCGCCGCATGCTTAAAATTGGAAACTTCCGCTTCCTTCAGGCCGATTTTCTCCTGGATGGGCGTCAGAAGCCCCTTCGTTTTCAGCAATTCACAAAATTTTACCGCCCAGTTTAAATTGTGCTGTGCCAAAACATTGGTGTAATAGTTGTTGTTGACAAGGCAGGTATATTCGTCCGGCCCGGTCACGCTGTTGATGAGGAACTTCCCGTCACAGTCGTTTCCCACGTCCAGCCAGAGCCGCGCGGTTTCAAAAACGATCTCCGCCCCGCATCGGGCGATAAACTCGATATCCTTTGTCAGAAGATAATAGTTGATGACGGAGTAAGCAATATCGCCGTTGATATGGTACTGGGCGCTGCCGGAGGGAAAATACCCGGAACATTCCTTTCCCATAATGGTGCGCCACGGAAACAGCGCGCCGTTTTTGTGCCCCAGAATACGCGCGTTTTCCCTTGCCGCGTCCAAGGTAGTGTAACGGTATTCGATCAGATTTTTCGCAATTTGGGGCTGGGTAAGCAAAAAATAAGGCTGAATGTACATTTCGGTATCCCAGAAATAATGTCCCTCGTAGCCCTCGCCGGAAAGCCCCTTCGCGGCAATATTGCTGTGGGGATCTTTGCCGACGGACTGGATGAGCTGATACAGGTTATAGGTAATCGCGTTGCTCAGCTCATCGTTGCCTTTTACATGGACGGCGCAGCTTTCCCAATACTTCTTCAGATATTGTTCCTGCATCCGGTACCAGTGCGCAAGCGGGACCGAGCAGGCCCGTTCCAGATGTTCCAGCGCGGCCGCGCGGCAGTCCGGATACCGGATGGAGTCGCACAGAACCGTATATTTGGTCAGCGTGACGGTTTCGCCGGCTTCCGCCTCCGCCGTAAACTTTTGCGCTGCGGCGCTGTCTCTTTTCAACCGTTCTTCTTTGGCCGGCTTCGACAGCAGATTTTTCACCGCACTGGTTACCTGCAGCGAGGATTTAGAGGTACGGGAGGAAATCACGGAGGCATGGTCCACAAACTCCGCTCTCCCGGAAAGAAGATGCTGGAAGGTCTCGTTTGCCACACGGGGATCATTTGGATCGCAATAGTTCAGAACGCTGCCGATATGGGTGGATTGAAAGCGCAGTGTTCCGCTGAAATTCAGTGCCTTTACACGGTATTCTATCGTGAAAAGCGGAAGCATTACGAAAGAAGCCATTCTCTGGATTGTGATTTCGACCTCCTTCCCGCCGGGGGAACGCCACACCACGCTGCGCCGGGTCACGCCCTTTTCCATATCCAGCGTCCGGGAACTTTTTAGGACCTTGCCCGTAAACATGCTGAACTCCTCGTCCCCCAGATACAGTTTGATTCCCTGCGTATCGGCTACATTCAGCATGGCCTGCTTTTCTTCGGTGAGGCCGCAAAGGCTTTCCGCCTGCTTCATTTCAACAAAATCATAAAAGCCGTTAATGTACTCGCCCCGAATCGACTGGAAGTCGATGGGATACCCTTCTTCAAAATTGGAACGGACGCCAAGATAACCGTTTGCATTATGAAAAAGCGTTTCGTACAGCATCAGCTCATCATTTTCAAGACTAAAATCACTGACTTCATAGACATAGTTACTTTCATCCATAGTTACTCCTTCACTGCCCCGGAAACGAGACCGGAAACAATTTTCTTTTGAAAAATCAGTACAATCATCATTGTGGGGATCGTCACAACCACCGTCGCCGCCGCTACCTCGCCCCAGAGGATCTGGAACTGTGTCCGCAAAAAAGAAATGGCGACAGGCACCGTCTGCATGGAGATTTCCGTATTCAAAGTCGCCGTCAGCAAATATTCGTTCCACGCGGCGATAAAGGTAATAATGGCGGTTGTAAACACACCCGGCGCCGCCAGCGGAAACACCACGCTCCACAGCGTACGAAACGCGGACGCACCGTCAATTCTCGCCGATTCCTCAATGGACAGCGGGATTTTCCCAAAATGGGCGACCATAATCCAGACCGCCATCGGAATGGTAATGGTTGAGTAGGGCAGGACGATAAAATAGGAATTTGTCCAGTGCAAAGAGGTGAACAGGTTAAAAACTGGGCCGACAATAATCATCTGCGGGAACATCGAGATTACCAGAATCAGCCCCAGCAGGATATTTTTAAAACGGAAATGGAAACGGGAAATCGCATAGGCGGCCATGGTTGCCACAACGATCACATAGAGCGTGGTGGCAGCTGAAACGACCAAGCTGTTTTTGATGGAGCTCAGAATGTTCTTTCCCGTCAGCACCGCGCCGTAATTCCGCAGAGTGGAATGATCGCTGAACACACGGAACGCTCCGGCGCCGAAGATTTCATTGGAGGGTTTAAAAGAGGTAATCAATATCCAGAAAAACGGAAACAGGATAATCACCAGGAAAACGGCCGTCACCAAATAGAAAATACTATTTTTTGCTTTTTTCATCATGCGTCCCTCCTAATCCGAAGATAAAATATTGGCGCCCAGCACCTTAACGAACAAAACCGCAATCATCAGCACACAGACGAACATAAACATTACGACTACGGCGCCATACCCGAAATTCGTCTGGGAGAACATTGTCTTATACGCATAAACGGAAAGCGTTTCCGTGGAACCGCCGGGACCGCCGCCGGTCAAAACGGCGATCAGGTCATACACACGGAAAGCATCCAGCAGCCGGAACAAAACCGCCACGAGAATGGAAGGCTTTAGCAGCGGAAGCGTAATTTTAAAGAAAGTCTGTATCCGGTTGGCGCCGTCAATGGCGCTACTTTCATACAATCCTTTATCGATCACCTGCAGGCCTGCCAGCAGCAGCAGCGCCATGTAGGGCGTCGTTTTCCAGACATCCGTAAGAATGGCGGCCGACATGGCCCCGGGGCCGGTCAGCAGCATTGCTCCCGGTTCGGATACAAGCCCCATTTCGGCAAAAATATGAGAAATAATGCCGTTGGACCCATCGTACAAATAGCTCCAGATCAGCGCGGAAACCGCGGTCGGAATCGCCCATGGGATCAGCGCGTTTGCCCGAATGATTCCGATTCCCCGGATCGCCCGGTTCATAACAAGCGCAAGGCCCAGCCCCAGAATGAATTCAATAAAAACGGAGATCAGCGTAAAATACACCGTATGTCCAAGCGCGGCAAACAACCTGCTGTCGTTGAAAATTTTCTGATACCCCTGCAGTCCGATGAAATTCGAGGGGACAATCGCCTTGTTCATTTCTTCAAAAATCTTCGGAAGAGATTCCGCGTTGGCGTACTCTGCATTGGGGTGGTTTTGATACAGCGCTTCTACTTCCGCCTGCAGTCCGGCTGTCGCGGCGGTAAAATCACTGCTTTGCTGGGCGGAGATTTTTCCGCTTTGCAGGGCGGAAAATTGTTTTGTATAAGCCTCCGTGTCAGAAAGCGCCGCTGCAAAATCTTTTGCGGCGGCCCCGTCCTTTGCCGCCACGGCTGCGTCGTCATTCAAAAAAATCTTGATATACTCGCTGTTTTCCTTAAAATTATCGGCTGAAAATCCGCCGCTGAAGCTAAGCTTCGACTTTTGTGCGTTATTGAGCTGATAATCAAAAAAAGTGTACGAAAAGGAGGTTAAAATCGGCCAGATTGAAAATACGGCGATGATAACCAACAGCGGTACGATAAATAAGAATTCTTTGAATGTCATCTTCTTTTTCATAGATAAGCCTCACAATCTCAGAAATTCGGAATCATGCCTGACCGCGCCGGAAGTCTCTTAATACAAAAAAGGCGTGCATCCGTTTTGGTGCACGCCTACCAAATTTATTTCAATGCGTCCTGCACAGCCTTTTCGGTGGTGTCGACATCCTGACTTCCGGAAAGATATTTACTGTCTCTTATACACATCTGACGCTGCCGACGAATTAGACGGTGTAG
>UREO01000087.1 GCA_900546895.1 uncultured Oscillospiraceae bacterium | reverse complement strand
GAGCTGGTAAAAGCGTCCCGTGTTCCGCCGGCAAGGTGCGGAGTAACCGTTATGTTCTCCAGCTCAATGAGAGGGTAGCCTTTCCGGGGAGGTTCTTCGTCAAATACATCAATCGCCGCCCCCATTATCTTTTTCTCTTTCAAGGCTTCGCAGAGAGCATTTTCATCGACCAGACCCGACCGTGCCGTGTTAATGAGGTAAGCGGTCGGCTTCATCAAGTTCAGCATTTCCGCGCTGACCAGATGCTCCGTTTCCTCGGTAAGACGAGCGTGGACGGTGACAAAATCAGAAACCTCCATCAGTTTTTCCAACGACAGCATTTTGATGCCGTCCGGAGCCTGTTGCACAAACGGATCGTACGCAACAATTTTCATATCAAACCCGGCAAGTCTTTTCGCCACCCTTCTGCCGATTTCGCCGAATCCGACAATCCCGGCGACTTTGTCCGCTAAATCCGGTACGCTGTCCTTGTTATTATAATCCCGAATCCATTGTCCATTTTTCAAATTCAGATGACTTTTAGCAATATTTCGGCATTCGGCAAGAATCATACCCACTGTGAAATCGGCAACCGCGTTGGCATTGCGGCCCGGCGTATGAAAAACCGCAACTCCCCTTTCGCTTGCATAAGGCAGATTCACATTTTCAATACCGCCCCTTAATACTCCGACCGCTTTTAACCGGCTGCACGCGTCCATCACCCTCCGATTGATCGGACAGAACTGCGTAATGATGATATCTGCGTCCCGTACGGCTTCCAGAATATCATCCGGGATCTCATACGCTTCGCTTCCTCTGGTCTCAATCAGCAGGTTGATGTTTTGCAGCTCTTCATAATTTCCAAGTTTCCAACTGACGGTTTTCAGGGAGGCCCCTGCCTCTTCAAAATTGCGGAAACCTTCCCGAATGAAATTTTCGGGGATCAGCAGATCTCCAATGCCAACAATGTTCAATGTGCTAACTTCCTTTCCCTCGTTACTGTTTTGATTGCTATGTATTTTATAAAAACAGGCCCGCATGTTTTTGAGCGGGTCAATGGAACAGCTTTCCCAGCTCAATAAGAATCCAAGCGAAGGGAGCATTATAAGGCGATACCAGGTTGCCGATTTGGGTCCCCTGCGCGCTTGCGGGAAGTTCGACCCCGGACAGCACCGCTGCCTGCGTATAGAGAGGGGCGAGGAATGTGCCGCCGTACAGCGCGATGGTTACCACAAAAAGGCCCGTGATGAAAATGCGGAACATATTCTTTTTACAGAACGGAGCGACCATGGAAATCAGAAAAACAATGGAAGCCAGATCGGTAAAGGGCAGCATTTTATTCCCGGGCAGAATGACGGCCAGAAGCAGCGTGCAGGGAATCAGCAAAAGGCCGGTCGCCAGAATGGTCGGTTCGCCGATCAGCAGCGCGGTATCCATGCCAATGTAGAACTCGCGGTCCGGGAAGATCTTTTTCAGCCTGACTTCCGCGGCCTCACGCACGATGGTCACGCCTTCCACAACAACCCCGACCATATAGGGCAGCAGCTTCATGACCGCTGCCATCTCCACGGCCAGCAGGACGATCTGACCGGCATTCCAGCCCGCCAAAAGGCCCAGTACGGCGCCCAAAACCGAAGAAAGCACCAGAGAATCACCCAGAATTCCTAGCTTTTTGCTGATTTTATCCGGGTTTAAATCAATTTTATTCAACCCCGGCGTTTTTTCAATCAAAAAATTGATGAGAATGCCGATCGGCACATACGCCGTACAGGTAGCATGCGGGAAGGACACGCCCTTCATATCGTAGCTCTCCTGAATGATTGGAGCCGTCTTATCGCCGACGATCAGCGCGACGGTGTAAAGAATCAGAGAGGTAGCGACCGCTGCGACCAGATTCTGATTGACGGAATACACCATGCACCCCGGGAGCAACAGAAGCCAGAAGTTGAAGATATCCAGATTCACCGTTTTTGCCAGTTTCAGCACCAGCAGCAGAAAATCCACAGCAAATGCGCCGACGACCACAAACGGCACCAATACGGACGACCATGCAATTTGCGACGCGGTGGGCCACCCAACGTCCAGTACGGTGAATTTGAGGCCGAACCTTGTAACCATGTCCTGCGCGGCGGGTCCTACGCTGTTGAGAAGGAGACTGACAATCAGATTAATGCCCTCAAATCCTACGCCCACCAGAACGGCGCATTTAAACGATTTCCCGATTTTTACGCCGAAGATCAATGCCAGAATGAAGAATATGATGGGCATCATTCCCGGAGCACCCAATTTGATAATTTGATTGAACCATTCCATAACAAGCATCCTCCTAAAATTATTTAAGCTTTTTCCTCAAACTTAAGAACGGTGTTTCCGTATCGCTCCCTTCCAAAAAAATAAAAAACGACTAAAAGCTGTCAAAAACAGCTTTTAGTCGAATTCTTTACTACCATTCAACCTTTTATTTTGTTTTATAGTTCCAAAGTTTGTTATTGCTGAGAGTTACCGCCTTAAACTGGAGCATCCGCGCTTCGTCTATGATTTTCTGGGCATTGATAAAGCCGGCGAGAAAATACGGAATGTCCCCCCGAGTCTGCCGCAGACGATTGATATATTTGATCCCGTAAACAGAAGGCCGTAATTCCACCGCGTCACAGGAAGTTTCAGAAACAATCCGCAAAGAATTTTCAAGGGCAAGAGAATCCATCAGCATAATCCGCTGAATCACAAAAAGGTTTAATCCCTTCAGGTAATTCGTCCACATGGGATTGGAGACGATGACAACATCCACATGGAAAATCTGCTTTAAAAAACGGGCACCGTCCCTGTCGAGATTGAATCCGCCGATCAGTTCCACATTCACAACCGTTTTCTTTCCCGCCTGATGTACTGCATCGACCATCGGTTTTAGATTCCCGATATGCGTATTGCTCAGGTGAATATAAGGTGCTTCTGTAGTCAGCGCATAAGACAGGTGCTTGATCTCCCGTACAGAAGGAATGATGTAAAACTCGTTTTGAAAGTCTATGTCTTCACTTCCTCGTTTTGGCTTTGGGTGATTTCTGTAGTTTTTATCTTAATCGACCTGGAAAGGTTTTGTCAAGAATTAAACGTACAAAAATAGATAAATATTTTTGTACTTATTGTTCATTGACAACAGAATCGTATTGCCATATAATGCAGATTGTAACTTGCAGCGGCTGCTTGAAAAACAAAATAGAGTACCGAATAGTAGTATTTTGAATTCGGCTGACGGCTATGAAAATCATAGCCGTCAGCCGAATTTTTGTTTTCAGCGCTTCCCGGTCGGCTGAACGGAAAGGGAAGCAATATGAAGGAGGTTTCGTATTGAAAAAGTATTTACTTGGTATTGACGCGGGTTCTTCCTCTGTAAAATCCGTCTTGTTTGACACAAAAGGAAATGCACTTGCATCCGCTTCCGAGCAGAACCGACGTGTAGAGGTCACCGAGGAAAGCCGGCGGCTCGGGTTTGAAGAAGTGGACGCCGACGGAATTTGGGATTCCACGAAAAACTGCATTCACGAAGTCATCCAAAAATCCGGGATCGAAGCGTCTGAAATTGCGGCTGTCGGCATTTGTTCCTTTGGAAACGGAGTACTCATCGTCGACGAAAACGGAAGGCCAAATGCAAAGGGCGCGCTGTCACAGGACTACCGCGCTGCGAAAATTCTGGAAACATACCGTCAGGAAGGATCTCTGGACCAAATCAATCATATCATTGCCGGAACTCTTTTCGCGGGCGAACCGGGTCCCATCCTGCGCTGGTACAAGGAGAACCGGCCCGATATTTACAGTCATATCGGGAGTATCTTATTGTGCAAGGACTATCTGATCTACAAGCTGACCGGCGAACTTTCCGCCGACATCAATTGCTTCGGCGGGTCCGCTCTGCTGGATTTAAGCACCTTCCAGTATTCGCGTGAACTGATGGACCTGTTTGGAATTCCGGAAATGTACGACAAGCTTCCGAAGCTGAGGGAAAGCGCCAGCATCGCCGGGACGGTCACCGAAAAAGCCGCCGGATGCACCGGGCTTTCGGTCGGCACCCCGGTAGCCGCGGGCATGATGGACATTTTGGCCTGTCTGGTTGGGGCCGGCGCAGCGGATGAAGGGGTCGTGACGATTGTCGCGGGAACCTGGTGCATCAATGAGACCCAGTCCACCAAAATCATTCCGGGCGCTTCTGCAAACCAGCCTTCCCTTGGAAAGGGACTGTATCTGAACTGCTCCTATACCGGTGCGTCTGCCATTAATTTCGACTGGTTCAGCAAGGCGCTGGGCGGAACCGCACGAATGGAAGCAGATAAACGTTCGGTATCCCACTACGATGTGCTGGATGAGATGATCGGGCAGATGTCGCCGGATCAGACCGAGGTTCTGTTTCATCCTTTTGTCGCCCAGCCGAGTGTCCATCCCAATGCGAAGGCGAACTTTTTCAATATTGACCAGAACACTTCTTACCGCGAGGTGGTTTACGCAGTGGCGGAGGGCATTGTATTTTTACATAAATGGCATATTGATTTTCTGCGAAACGCCGGCTGCAAGGTTACTTCTGCACGGCTTACCGGAGGAATCGCAAAAAGTCCTGTATGGGCGCAGCTTTTTGCGGATATTCTTCAAATTCCCGTTGAAGTGGTCGGCTGCGACGAAGTCGGTGCTTTGGGTGTCGCAATCACTGCGGGCGTCGGCGCAAAGGTTTACCAGGATTATCAGGATGGATTCCTTCAGGCGGTAAGAATCCGGGCAAGATTCAACCCCTCCAGCCGATATCTGCCGGACTTTGAGGTCCGCTACCGTGAGTGGGAACATCTTATGCGCTGTCTGAAACCGTATTGGGACGCAAAGTAGAAATTTGTCCTGCTATCCTGTTGCGGTTATCTTCTTATTTGATTATTTTTGAAAGGGACTAAAAAATGAAAAAAACAAAGGTGCTGCTTGTATCAGATGGCGGAGTGACCAAGGATCTGATGCAGAAAATGTTTGAACTGGAGGCCTATGGGGCGGAAATCACTCTTATAGAAGACAAAGAAATGTCCGCAATGGGGCCGATCACGGACCGCATGGGCCTGATTGAACGGGATGGCATCGACGCGGCGCCCACCTGCGGAGCTCTGCTGGAAAACTGTGCCGATAAGGAAATCATTGCCGTACACGTAGCCTCCATCAACCGGGAGGTAATCAATGCAAGCAAAAATCTGAAGGTCGTCGCCGTTCTTCGGGGCGGCATTGAAAACGCCGACGTTCCCGCGCTGACCGAGAAGGGAATCAAGGTGATTAACGCCCCGTGGCGAAGCGCGGACGCCGTAGCCGACTTTACTGTCGGAATGATGATTGCAGAAAACAAGAATATCGCACGCAGCCACAGGCTTCTATTGGAAGGGCAGTGGTGCAAAAAGTATGCCAATCAGTCGTACATTCACAACATGAACCGCTGCACGGTCGGAATTATCGGATTTGGCTATATCGGACGCCGCGTTGCCGAACGTGTAAAAGGCTTCGGCTCCAGGATTGTGGCGTATGACCCGTTCCAAAACGCGGATGCCATTGAGAGTGCGGGCTGTACCGCCGTTGGGCTGAACGAACTGCTGGAGCAGTCCGATTTTGTGACCGTGCATCTGCGGCTTTCTTCAAAAACAAAAAAATTTATGAGTAAGCGCGAATTTTCTCTGATGAAGCCGACTGCCTATTTCATCAATACGGCGCGTTCCGGACTTGTTGATACCGACGCTCTGCTGAAGGCGCTGCAGACGAAAGCAATTGGCGGAGCCGCTATCGACGTTTACGACAACGAGCCCCTTGCTCCGGACAGCCCGTTCCTAAAGCTGGATAATGTGACCCTTACCCCACATCTTGCGGGCACCTCGAGCGACACGATGCGTAATTCGGTGGACATCTGCTTTGAGGATTTAAAAAATTACCTGCTGGGAAAGCCCATGCACAATCTCTGCAACTGAGCAACCCACAGCATTTCCAGTTGATTCTGCAACAAAATTACGTTCCTCCCCCGCCTTCGGCGGGGGAGGAACGTGTTTTATCTCGCAAACTGAAATGAATTGCTGTAGTACAATCAGATTTCGTATCAGTCTGATGTGATGTATACGACTCCAGGACACTTACCCACAATCGGTATTTGAAGAGCTGTCATTTTAATGGATAGCATCGGATGTAAAGCTTAAGTATTTCCGTCGATTTTCTATAGTTCAATAATGACTTACAGCAAACCATCGAAAAAGAGTCGGAACGAACTGAATACACGCTAATTATTGGTGTGCCTGCCCTCGTCCCGCTCTATTGCCAATGCAAAGCCAAAGGGCTTGCCGTCTGATTTCACAGACAACAAGCCCTCAAATTTAAATAATCGTTCCCTCTTTCGGGGTCAATTATTTTTATGTTTACTTTCTGTTATGTTTATAATTTTTCACCATTCGATTTTATAACCTGCTGATACCAATAAAATGATTTTTTCTTTAAGCGTTCTAAGGTTCCGTCGCCGTTATTGTCCCTGTCTACATAAATAAATCCATATCTTTTTTCCATTTCTCCTGAACCGGCGCTGATAAGATCAATACATCCCCAAGATAAATAGCCAAGGCATTCCACACCATCCGCTATTGCTTCTTTCATTGAGCGGATATGTTCCCTTGTGTACTCAATACGGTAGTCATCCTGAATGGTTTTATCACGCTGAACCATGTCCTTGGCGCCTAACCCGTTTTCAACAATAAACAACGGCTTTTGATATCGGTCATACAGTTCATTCATTGTAGTTCTAAGACCAATAGGATCGATTTGTCTGCCCCATGGAGTGATATCCAGATAAGGATTTCTCACAGTTGTAATTGCGTTTCCATCTGCTATATTTTGCAGCACATCCGGGTCCACGCTGATCAGCCTGCTGGAATAGTAGCTAAAGGCTACAAAATCAACCGTGTGTGTTTTTAAAATCTCTTCGTCTCCCTCTATCATATTAATCCTGACATTCTTCTCAGCGAACAATCGTTCAGCAAAACGTGGGTACTGTCCCCTTACCTGAACATCGGAAAAGAAATAAGTTTCCTTGTTCTTCTCCGCTGCAGCCCAAACATCCCCGGGGGCACAACTGTAAGGATAAAAGGTCCCCGCAGCAAGCATACAGCCGATTTGCAGTTCCGGGGATATTTCATGCGCCAGTCCAGTGGCCAATGCACTTGCCACCAGTTGATGGTGTGCTGCTTGATAAGTCACTTGGGCAATATTTTCATCTTTGTTTGCAATCATCCCACCTCCGAAAAAGGGAATATGGGTAATCATGTTGATTTCATTAAAGGTCATCCAGTATTTAACTTTGTGCGAAAATCTTTGGAAAAGGACTTTGGCATACCGCAAATAAAAATCGATCAGCCTGCGATCCGACCATCCGCCGTATTTTATTGTCAACGCAAGCGGTGTGTCAAAGTGGCAAATTGTTACAACCGGCTCAATTTGATATTTCAAGCATTCATCGAACAGATCATCGTAAAATTGCAGTCCATTTTCATTCGGCGCTTCATCATCTCCGTTTGGAAAGATTCTTGCCCAACTGATAGAGGTGCGGAACGCCTTTATTCCCATCTCAGCCAAAAGCTTGATATCTTCCCTATAGCGGTGGTAAAAATCAATTCCGACGCGGCTTGGGTAATATTTATAATCTGTTTGAAGAGCGATTTCCGGATGGTACATGGCTTGTTTTCTTCCCTCTTCGGCAGACGGCAGAATGTCCATTGGGGACATCCCTTTTCCGTCTTCCAAATAGGCACCTTCGCATTGATTTGCGGCCATTGCGCCACCCCAAAGAAAATGCTTTGGTAATTTATACATCAGTATACTCCTTAAAGTATTGTTAAAATGGGGGCGCCTGTTTCCACTTCGCCCTCTTTGACACTAACAACATCAAAATAATTTGCCGAATTCGTAACTACCAGTGAGGTTGTAATATCATAACCTGCCGCTTCGATCGCCTTCTGATCAAACTCAAAAAGCAAATCTCCTTTTTTAAATGAATCCCCCTGTTTGGCGTGTGGAATAAAATGTTTTCCATTTAGCTCCGCTGTGTCGATTCCAACATGAATCAGAAGTTCAATTCCATCGTTGCTTGTCAGGCCGATGGCATGCCCTGTATTGAATACTACTGACACCTTTCCGTCAAAAGGAGCAACAACCTTTCCTTCAGTCGGTACAATGGCAACTCCTTTGCCCATGATTTCATTCGCAAAATTTACATCATTAACAGAAGACAGTTTATCCGCTTTCCCTTTTACTGGGTTGTAAATCATTATTTTTTGAGATAAAGCAGGGGGCCTTTTTATCGTGCTCTGTTTTGCCGGCGTTTCCTGTTCAACCGGATCTTCAAAGCCCAATATCCAAGTGAGAATAAAGGTTACGATAAATCCAATCAAGGCGGCAATGCAGGCATTTACGATATTCATGGGATTTTCACCTATGAAAATGGGCAGTGACAACAGTCCGGGCGTTCCGGACGTATAACGGACAACCCCCATAATACCGGCATACAAGCCTCCGGAAGCTCCGCCGATCATAACGGCGATCAGGGGTTTCTTAAGTCTGAGTGTTACTCCATACATGGCGGGTTCCGTAATTCCAAGAAGAGCGGTAATGCCAGCAGACGACGCCAATTGCTTCAGATTCTTATTCTTTGTCCTGAGTGCAACACACAAAGCAGCACTGCTCTGGCAGATATTGGACACTAGGCTTCCGGGACCCATAATGGATTCGTATCCATAGGTAGTATAAGAGGTCATAAGGATTGGTAAAAAGCTCCAATGCATACCTGTTAATACAAGCAGAGGCATAAAAGCACCCATTAAAGTTGACACTAGCCATGATGCATGGAGATTTACAAAATCAATTGCTATTGCAATGCAGTCACCGATGCTGGAACCCAGAGGCCCCAGCACAACCAAAGTAATCGGTGCCACAATTAAAATGGTCAGTACTGGTTTCGTAAAGAATTTTATTGGCTTAGGTGATATTTTATCTGCGAAACGTTCTACATAGCTCATTAGCCACACTGCTAAAATAATCGGAATCACACTGGAGGAATATGAAATCAGTTTAATTGGCAGTCCCCATATGGATAATGGCTTTCCTTCTGCAACCAATGCAGTAAAGTTCGGGTGTAACAACATACCTCCAATCATTGCCGCCAGATAAGGGTTACAACCCAATTTTTTAGCCGTTGAAAAAGCCAGCATAATTGGCAGAAAATAAAAGCCGGAATCTGCTATAAAATTAATAATCGCATAAGTTTGGGATTGTTTTGACATTCCAAAAAGGACACATACCACTAAAATAGCCTTAATCATACCAGCGGCGGTGATTGCAGGAATTACAGGAGTAAAAATAGATGCGAAAACATCCATTAATTGATCCAATTTTCCCCCTGATTTTTTCGACGCGGACGGACCTGCTGCTATTTCAACATGCCCTAATTTACCAATCTCCGTACACACGTTAGCAACATCTGTACCAATGATGATTTGATATTGCCCGGATTTGTAAACCGCATCCAGTACGCCGGGGATTTTCTTAAGTGCTTCCAAATTGACTAGTTTTTCATTCTTAAAATTCATCCGAAGCCGGGTGGCGCAATTGCTGATCTGCGTAATGTTGGATGGGCCGCCCACCTGATTTAGAATTGCTTGTGCTAAAGACTTTTTATCCATTTCTATTCCTCCTTAAATAAACTAAATCTATTTTTTCAAAAAAGCGTCGACTTTCTTTTTTGCCAAAACCATCCTATCAAAAGAAAAGACCTGAACTTATTTGCAAACAGTTTCAAACATCTGTGTGCGCAACACAAATATTCCCCGCTTTTGTCATAAATTCAGGTCTTGCCTGTTTCCAGTTACAATCCATCATCTCAATTTAATTTTGTAGTTAATTTTTGGTTATCTGTCTCCCTTTGTGTCACTCGGTTGATATAAAGAATCAAATACGCGATTTCTTCTTTTGAAATTTCGATATCAAAATTTACAATAAAATAGTTTTTGATTTTCTCCGCGCAAGATTCTGCTCTTTGAAATTTGCCCGCAAGCTGGTTATATAGAAAGTCGTCATCCGTCATTTCAATTTCATGATTGACGATCCCTCT
>UREO01000086.1 GCA_900546895.1 uncultured Oscillospiraceae bacterium | reverse complement strand
GTACAATCTCAAGCAGTATAAGCTTTTCGAAGAAAACGATATCAGCGGGGACACACAGGTTCATTTTGACGGAGTGATTCGCTTCCGGCACGAGGACCATGCCATCAGCGCCAGTGGGAACGGGCCTGTCAGCGCATTCTTTAACGCGCTGAAATCCGTCGGCATCACCGACTACCAGTTTGTTTCCTACCGTGAGCACGCCGTTTCCAGCGGCGCGGACAGCAAGGCGGTTTCCTATATTCAGCTGACCGCGCCGGACGGCAGCCCGGCGTTTGGCGTGGGGATCGACAATAATATCAGCCTTGCTTCCATCAAAGGCATCATCTGTGCGATCAACCGCACGAAGAATGGCGCCGTGAAAGAATCTTAAAGGAGGAACCACAATGAAAAGCTATCAAATTGTTCTGCTGAAAGGCGACGGAATCGGTCCCGAGATCGTAACCCAGGCCGTAAAGGTATTGAACCGCGCCGCCGTCCGGTTCGGATTTACCGTTTCCTATGACGAAGCGCTTCTGGGCGGCTGTGCGATTGACGCGGTTGGGGTGCCGCTTCCGACGGAAACGATAGAAAAATGCAAAGCCGCCGATTCCACGCTGCTCGGCGCGGTCGGCGGCCCCAAATGGGACGCGGTGCCCGGCAATCTCAGGCCGGAGGCGGGGTTGCTGGGTATCCGCGGCGCGCTTGGGCTTTTCGCCAATTTGCGCCCCGCCAGAATTTTTGAGCAGCTGCGCGAGGCTTCTCCTCTGAAAGCGGAGATCATCGGCGACGATCTGGATATCATGGTGGTGCGGGAGCTGACCGGGGGCATTTATTTCGGCGAGCGGGGCCGCAGGACGGTCAATGGCTTCGAGGCCGCGTACGACACCGAAATGTACTCCGTGCCGGAAATTGAGCGTATTGCGCGCGTGGCCTTCCGCATGGCGAAAAAGCGCGGCGGCAGGCTTTGCAGTGTAGACAAGGCCAACGTGCTGGAATCCTCCAGATTGTGGCGCGCAACGGTTGAAAGAATCGGGAAAGAAGAGTATCCTGATATAGAGCTGTCCAATCTGTATGTGGACAACTGCGCCATGCAGCTGGTGCGCAACCCGAAGCAGTTCGACGTGATCGTCACCTCCAACATCTTCGGCGATATTCTTTCCGACGAAGCGTCCATGATCAGCGGCTCCATCGGGATGCTGGCCTCCGCCAGCCTGAGCGAAGGAAAATCCGGCCTGTACGAGCCTATCCACGGTTCCGCGCCCGACATTGCCGGAACGGGCAAAGCTAACCCGCTGGCGACCATTCTTTCCGCCGCAATGATGCTTCGCTATTCTCTGGACGAACCGCAGGCGGCACAGGCAATCGAAGACGCCGTATCCGAAGTGCTGAAAACGGCCCGTACGCCGGACATCTATACGGAAGGGATGCGGCAGGTCACCTGTGAGGAAATGGGCGATCTGGTCTGTGAACTGCTGTAAATCCTGTTGTTAATTGTATTATCATTAATTTATTATACAAATAGTATTAAATAATAGTAAAGAATAAACGATTCTCCCCAACGACGGGGAGAATTCCTTTTTGGTTTTTCTCAAAAATTGCTATAGTATGGGAGCATGGAAATGTACGGAACAGAGGCTTTGACATTTCAAAAGGGGCTGAAGGACGGGCTGCCGATCTGCCTGGGGTATATCAGCGTTTCTTTCACATTCGGAATGATGGCGACGCAGGGCGGGCTGCCGCTTTGGGCAGTGATGCTGATTACTATGAGCAATATGACCAGTGCGGGGCAGTTTGCCGGGACCGAGCTGATTTTGTCGGGCGGGCATTACCTGGAGCTTGTCGTAACCACTTTTGTCATCAATATCCGCTATATGCTGATGTCCCTTTCCCTTTCCCAAAAAGTGGACGGCGCCATGACCTCTCTGCAGCGGCTGGTTCTTTCCTTCGGCGTGACCGATGAAATTTTCGCCGTCGCCATGAAGCAGGACGGAAGTATCGGCGCGCGGTATCTTCTTGGGCTGATTCTGACTCCTTACACCGGCTGGACGCTGGGAACCCTGCTCGGCGGTACCGCCACCGGCCTGCTGCCGGTCAGTGTCCGCACCGCGCTGGGTATCGCGATCTACGGGATGTTCATCGCGATTATCGTTCCGCCTGCAAAGCATACGCGCCCCGTTGCGCTGGTCATTGTCATAGCGGTGGTTTTGAGCTGCTTTTTCCGGTGGACGCCCCTCCTGAACCGGATTTCCGGCGGATGGGTCATCATCATCTGCGCGGTGGTCGCGTCGGCCTACGCCGCGCTGCGCTACCCTGTGGACGACCCGGAGGTGCAGGAATGAATTACCCGAGAATTTTGATCTGTACCTTCCTGATGGCGCTGGTTACCTATATCATCCGCATGCTTCCGCTGGCGATCTTTAGGAAGAAGATTCACAACCGCTTTATCCGGTCGTTTCTGGCTTATGTGCCTTACGCTGTGCTTGCCGCCATGACCTTTCCCGAAATTCTGTACTCTACGGGAAATCCGTATTCCGCGGTGTTCGGCCTTGCCGCGGCCCTTCTCCTTGCATATCGGGACAAAGGCCTTCTTACCGTTGCGCTCGGCTCCACCGCCGTCGTTTTTGTCGTGGAACAGGTCATGGGCTTTTTTTCATAAAAATGCCGTTGCTGCAAAAGAAATGTGCAATAGACATTTACACAAAACAACAGCTTTTATAGTTTTTATGTAATCAGTATCCAAATTTCCCGCTCAGGGATTCGTCGTTGTCTACCCATTCTTGAACATAAACGGAGGAGAAGGTGTTTTTCGTGTTCCGCGCAACCACGCGCGTGATGCCGGCATTGATAATCATTCTTTTGCACATGGAACAGGAGGAAGCGTTTTCCACATATCCGCCCGTCTTGGCGTCTTTTCCCACCAGATACAGCGTACTGCCGATCATGTCGCGGCGGGAGGCGCTGATAATGGCGTTGGCCTCCGCATGGACGGAGCGGCAGAGCTCGTAGCGTTCCCCGCGCGGAACCCCCAGCGTTTCGCGCACACAGACGCCGGTATCGATACAGTTGCGGCGGCCGCGGGGCGCTCCCGTGTATCCGGACGATACGATCTCGTCATGCTGAACGATGATCGCGCCGAAATTCCGGCGCAGACAGGTACCGCGTTCCGACACGGTTTCAGCAATATCAAGGTAATAATTTTCTTTGTCCGTACGGTTCATTTTCATGCCTCCCAATCCTTTATGACAGCAATTCCATTTCCGTTTGCGAGCCAAACACGTTCCTCTCCCGACGAAGGCGGAAGAGGAACGCAACTTTGTTGCGGAATCAACTGGAGATGCTGTAGTAATCTCATCATATTGTATTTTCGACAGATAATCAATGGAAATGTGGCAATTTGTATGATATAATCAGGAAATAAAAGAGTAAGCAAAAAAGATATGGGGACAGAAAATGGATTTATCGGATATCAGAGTCATTAAAAATATACTGGCGCGTCACGGCTTCCACTTTTCCAAATCGCTGGGGCAGAATTTTCTGATCAACCCGGACATCTGCCCGCGCATGGCGGAGGAGTGCGGCGCGCAAAAGGGAGTCGGCGTGCTGGAAATCGGGCCGGGCGTGGGGGTGCTGACCGCGGAGCTCGCCAAGCGGGCGGACAAGGTGGTTTCCGTAGAGCTGGACAAAAGATTGCTGCCGGTTCTGGACGATACGCTTTCCGGGTACGGCAATATCAAAATCGTGAATGAAGATATTTTAAAGGCCGATCTCAGGAAGCTGATCGAAACCGAATTTCCGGGCGGAGAGGTGGCCGTTTGCGCCAATTTGCCTTATTATATCACTTCGCCGGTCATTATGCGGTTTCTGGAAGAACGGCTGCCGATCCGCTCCGTGACGGTCATGGTGCAGAAGGAGGCGGCGGAACGTCTCTGCGCCCTGCCGGGTACCCGCGCCTGCGGTGCGGTGAGCGCGGCGGTGCGTTACTTTGCCGAACCGGAGGTTCTTTTTGAAGTGAACCGGGATAATTTCTTCCCGCCGCCAAACGTCGATTCGGCGGTCATTTACCTGAAAATCCGCAAAGAGCCACCGGTGAAAGTCAACCGGGAAAAGGACTTTTTTGCCCTTGTCAAGGCGGCTTTCGGCCAGCGGCGCAAAACGGTGCTAAACGCCGTCTCCGCCGGGCTCTCGCTGGATAGAGCAGTGGTAGCGGCGGCGCTGGAAAGGGCGGGAATCGCCCCGAACGCGCGCGCGGAACAGCTTTCTATGGAGCAGCTCGCGGCGCTGTCCAACGAAGTATTTCTGTAATGGGAGCGGTTTGTAAAAATCGCGGGATGATCATCACAAGGAGAGTTTTTATGAGCGACGGAAAACTTGCAGTTCTGTTTTTTGAAGCCGGCATCGTACTGACGCTGATTTCTATGGTGCTTGGTCCGTTTGAAATTACCGGATGGGCGCTCGCCACCGCTTCCGTGGCCTGTTTTGTCGCGCTGGCCGGAATGTATCTTGCTTTCTGCAGCTGGAACGAGCCCGACGAGGAAGACGAAAAGCCGCCGGAGGAATCCCGCGACACGGAGGCGCATGAAAAATAGAATTCAAAAAACCGGAAGCGTTATGCCTCCGGTTTTTTAATGGATTTAATAAACAATCGCGCCGTATTTTGCCGCGAGCGGCTCAATCAGGTCGGTTTCGATCGGGCAGGCGGAATCGACGATGAGCCGGCCCTGAAAGTACCGGAGCGCCGCGTCGAGCACCGGCAGACTGTCACAGCATACGGCAATGGGCAGGCGCGTCATTGTGCTGTTTTCGCTCAGCAGCATCGCGTCGTCCAGACTGTTGACCTTCACCAACGCCGCGGTAACCTGTTCGTCGTCCAGATCGATCAGGTTTTCGCCAAGCGAGCTGGTACAGGCAATCGGTTCGCTGAATACGATGTCGTCCCCCAGGAAAAACGCTTCCCGTTCATTTGCGGCGGCATAGCAGTCCGGTTCTTCCGGAATTACCGGCGGGCCGAATTCCTTTGCCACCTGCGCCAATGCTTTCAGATGTTCCGCGGTGGAGCCGCAGCAGCCACCGACGATCCTCGCTCCCGCTTCCATCAGTCCGCACATCCGGGCGGCGAATTCATCGGGGGAAAGGATTCCGCTGTGCTCCGGAGAATTCCACATGGGTACTCCGGCGCTCGGTTTGGCAATGATCGGAACACTGATATGCGGGGCGACCTGTTTTACATGCTCCAGCATGTGTTCCGGTCCAAAGGAGCAGTTCAGGCCGATCGCATCCGCCCCCATGGCCTGCAGGGTGATCACCGCTGGCAGAAGGCTTCCTCCCGTGAGGGTGTGTCCGCTTTCATCCACGGTGATGGTCACGAAAACCGGCAGATTGGTCGTTCTTGCGGCAAGCACCGCCGCGCGCATGTCGGCGAGCGAGGTCTGCGTTTCGATTGCGATAAAGTCGACTCCCGCGTCGTCCAGCGCGCGGATCTGTTCGCGGTAAATGTCATAGATGTCATCAAAATCCGATTCTCCGAACGGCGGTACGAACAGGCCGGTGGGGCAAACGTTCCCACCCACCAGTACCCCGGCGGGCTTCGCCACGCTTTGAGAAAGCGCCACCAGCCTCTGATTGATGTCCGCGACCTCCGCTTCCAGACCGTAGCTGCCTAGGTTGGCCCGGTTTGCGCCAAAGGTCGGTGCATAGACCGCCTGCGCGCCCGCTTCGATAAAGTCGCTTTGCAGCTTTGTGAGCTTTTCGGGATTTTCCAGAATCCATTTTTCCACACAAACGCCGCCCGGCATTCCGGCGGCCAGATTTGTGGCCGTAGCGCCATCCAGCAGTAGGGGAAGATGAAATGGGAAACTCATTTGTTCTTCATTGCTCCTAACATGTTCAGCCTGCTTACATGCTTTCCGGCGCGGAAATCTTAAACATGGAAAGCACGTTGCAGATCACAGTGGAAACCGCGCCGCACAGGTACATTCTGGCGGCGGTCAGACCTTCGTTTTCGCCCTTTACACGGCATGCGTTATAGAATTTATGGAAGAGTGTAGCCAGCGTAATAACGTAGCGGGTAATTCTGGCGGGGTCGTAGTCCTGCGCCGCCGCCACAATTTCCCCGGTGAAGGAAGAAAGATGCCGGATCAGCTCAATTTCCTCGGGTTCGGTCAAAAGCGCGAGCTCCTCGTCGGTACAGCCGCGCGGGAGGATTCCCTCGGCGGCGAGCGCCTTAAAAATACTGCAGATTCTCGCCCGGGCATACTGTACGTAATAAACCGGGTTCTGCGCGTCCTGCTGAACGGCCAGATCAAGGTCGAAGTCCATCTGGGAGTTGGCTTCCCTCATGTTGAAATAGAACCTTGCGGCGTCCACCGGCACCTCGTCGAGTAGGTCGGCCAGCTGGATCGCTTTGCCTGTACGCTTGCTCATACGCACGACTTCTCCGCCCTTCACGAGCCTTACCAGCTGGATCAGCACGACGTTCAGCTTGCTGCCGTCCAGCCCGATCGCGTCCATGGCCCCCTTCATTCTCGCCACGTGGCCGTGGTGGTCGGCGCCCCAGACGTCGATGCAGCGGTCAAAGCCGCGTTTTGCGAATTTGTTTCTATGGTACGCGATATCCGCTGCAAAATAGGTTGGATTTCCGTTCTGGCGGACAAGGACTTCGTCTTTTTCCGCGCCGAAATCGGTCGCGCGGTACCAAAGGGCACCGTCCCTATCGTAGGTCATGCCCTTTTCCCTCAGAATCTGAATCGTTTCCTCCAGCTCGCCGTCGTTGTGCAGGCGGCTTTCCAGGAACCACTCGTCGTAAACGATCCCGTATTTCTTCAGGTCGGACTGCATCTTGGCAATGTTTTTCGGAAGCGCAAAATCCACAAGAGCCTTTTTTAACTCCTCGGGGTCGGCGCCAACATAGCTGTCGCCGTGCTCTTTTGCAAACTCGGCGGCCCTTTCGCGGATGTCGTCTCCGTGGTATCCGTCCTCCGGAAACTCGACGGCGTCTTCGCCCTGAAAAAGCTGCAGGTAGCGCACGGCAAGGGAGGCGCCGAATTTTTCAATTTGGTTTCCCGCGTCGTTTACGTAGAATTCACGCCATACGTCGTAGCCGGCTGCGTCGAGAACCACCGCAAGGCAGTCGCCCAGCGCGCCGCCGCGCGCGTTGCCCATGTGCATGGGTCCGGTCGGATTCGCGGAAACGAACTCGACCATAATTTTTTCCTTTTTGCCGAAATCGCTGCGGCCGTAAGAAGCGCCGCTCTGCGTAATATCCTTCAGTACCTCCGAATAAAAGCGCTGATTCAGAAAGAAGTTGATAAATCCGGGACCCGCGATTTCAAAACGGTCAAAAAATGTGCCGTCCAGCGCGATATGCTCCGTGATTAGCTGCGCGATTTTCCTCGGGGAGAGACGAAACGCCTTGGCGGACACCATGGCCGCGTTGGTTGCCCAGTCTCCGTGACTGCGGTCGGCGGGTACCTCAATAGAAAAAGGGGGCATTTCCCCCTGGGGCAGACTGCCGGCGGTCTGTGCCTTTTCCACCGCGCGTAGAATTGCGTTTTTCAGTTCACTGGTCGCCTGTAACACTATTTTTGACATCTTTTTTATTTGCCTCCTTGACCGTAATGAAAAGTTCGTTTAGGCTTGATAAGTTGGAGTTGATATCCAGCGTATAGTTGATTTCCAGATTACCGCCCATTTCTCCCAAACTGGATTTTACCCTGCTGGTGAAAACACCCACCATCATATTTCCGAAGCCCGTGTCGTACTGGCAGAGATGCCGCTTCCCATTTTCCAGAATCAGGCGGGTGCTGTCGGCTCCGCCGCGCATCAGGGTTACTTTAGAACTGCCGTCCACCTTCAGGACGGAGGTTTGCACCGCGTTGTTGTTGTCCGCATCGTATTCCTTATACACGATATATTGGCTGTTGCCCTTTTTTACATACGAACCGAGGGTGGTCAGCTCGACTTCACCGGTTTCGTTGTCTATTTTCTGCCGGCCTTTAATGGAAATCAGGTAATTTTCCAGCATTTGTTTACTCCTTGCAATTTATTCGGTTCATTTCAAATGAAATTAATAGAGATCAATATCCACATGGCTGACCTCGCGCTTGATATCTTTCCCAAGAAAGATACCCGCAATCTGGGAAAAGCCTTCCATCCGGTCGCTGACGTAAAACGAGCAGTCACCGTCCGCGCTTCTGTCGCAGAGAAGTCCCTGCTTCTTCAACAGGGCGGAACAGTAAGCGGCGGTTTCCCTTCCGCTGTCGATCAAGGTCACACCGCTGCCCATTACTTCGGAAATGATGTGCCTGATAATCGGATAGTGTGTGCAGCCCATAATCAGGGTGTCGATTCCGGCTTCCCTCAGCGGGGTCAGGTAGCGCTGCGCAACCAGGCGCGTAACCTGCTCGTCTTCGCCGATCCACCCGTTTTCCACCAGCGGGACGAACAGCGGACAGTCGCGGTCGAAAACCTCGATTTCAGAATTGATGGCCGCAAGCTCGCGGCGGTACGAACCGCTGCGGATGGTCGCCGTGGTGGCAATGACGCCTACCTTCCCGTTTCTGGTGGTTTTCCCGGCTGCGGCCGCGGCCGGTTTCAGCACGCCGGTATAGGGAAGGGCCAGCTTTTCGCCGATTCCGGGCGCAACCGAACTGACGGTACCGCACGCGGCGATAATCATTTTCACATTTTTGGATTCCAGAAACGCCATATCCTGTCCGGCATATTTCATAATCGTTTCTCGGCTTCGCGATCCGTAGGGAACGCGGCCGGTGTCGCCGAAATAAATGATATTTTCATGCGGCATGATGTGCAAGAGCTCTTTTACGGCGGTCAGCCCGCCCAACCCGGAGTCAAAGACGCCGATCGGTCTGTTGTCCATTCTATTCCATCGCTCCAAAATGATTTATTAGTATTGTGTCCGGATTTCAAAGGAAAGAGACACCAACCTGTCGAGCAGCTCGCCGTAAGGAACGCCGGAAGCCTCCCACAGCTTCGGGTACATGCTGATGGAAGTAAAGCCCGGAAGGGTGTTCAGTTCGTTCAGAATGACCTCTTTGCCGTCGCGCACGAAAAAGTCCACGCGGGAAAGGCCGGTGCAGCTGAGCATATAGTAAGCCCTGCGGGCGGTGGAGCGGATTTCTTCCATCACCGCCTCGTCTAGATGCGCGGGGATATAGAGCTGGGATGTTCCGGATTTATACTTGTCGTCATAGTCATAAAATTCAGCGGAAGCCGCAATTTCACCGACAACGGAAGCTTCCGGCTCCGCGTTGCCCAGTACCGCGCACTCGACCTCCTGACCCACAATGGCCTCTTCCACAACGATTTTGTCATCCTCGAGCGCCGCCTTTTTCACCGCTTCGTCAAGCTCCGCCTCGCTGCTTACCTTGCTGACTCCCACGGAGGACCCCGCGTTTGCCGGTTTCACAAAGATGGGATATCCAAGCCTTGCGTCGATCTTCCGCTTGATTTTCTCGGCGCCGGTTTTGTATTTTTCCGTATAAAACCAAAGGTATTTTGCCTGATGGATGTCCGCAGCGGTCAGCAGCGTGTGGGTGACCGCCTTATCCATGCACACGGCGGAGGCAAGCGCGCGACAGCCGACAAACGGAATTCCGCTCAGCTGCAGAAGTCCCTGTAGGGTGCCGTCTTCTCCGTTTTTGCCATGCAGGACGGGAAAAACGCAGTCCACCTTGATTACGTCAAACCCCATTTTTCCGTCTACCACAATTCCGCGGATGCTTCTGTCGGGCGCGATAAACGCGGGCTGGTTGAGCGGGTCGCGCTCCCAGCGCCCGTCGGCGATTTCTTCCGGTGAGCCGTTGAACAGATACCAGCGTCCGTCCTTCGTAATGCCAAGGCAGACGATTTCATATTTCTCTTTCGGCAGGTTGTTAATGACCGATGCCGCAGAAACGCAAGATACTTCGTGTTCGGATGAGCTGCCGCCGAAAATGACGGCAATCCTTTTTTTATTCATAATCTTATCCTCCAAAGCTCTGCTCTTTTCTTATTTATATAATATACATAATCCTACAAATACATATCATACCACAAGGCTTTTAGCGGTGCAATCGGAATTTTATTAAATTGTATGGTGACAAAAAAATGTTTATGTAGTATAATTTATGAATATCGTGAGCCATACTATCTTTGGTTCAATACAGAAAGAAAATACAGGTGTATACC
>UREO01000085.1 GCA_900546895.1 uncultured Oscillospiraceae bacterium | reverse complement strand
CAGTTTCTCGGAGCCTATGACCGTTCCTTCTACAACATGATTTATGAAGAAGACCGTATGCAGACCATCAGCAGCATTCACCATCAGATTTCCAAAGAGAATTTCGCGGAGGTAAAATACCGGATCGTCACGGCGGACGGGAATATCCGCTGGCTGCTCAACCGGGCCAAAATTGTGACGCATGAGGACGGGTATCGGGAATTTTACGCCGTCGTTGTGGATATTACCGAGTCGAAACAGGCCCATAAAAAAGCGAATGAGATCATGACGCAGTTGCAGACGCTGGCAAACAGCATCCCCGGCGGCGTGGCGCAGTACCTGTACGACGGGGGACTGAAGCTGGTCTACGCGAGCGACGGGTTCTATAAGCTGTGCGGATATACAAAAGAAGAATACGCGCGGCTTCCGGGTGAAGAAGGAATTCGCAATGTGCACGCCGAGGATGCCCAGCTTGTGTCGATTCTGCTCAAAAGGCAGATCGGGGAAAATAGGCCCGTTACCGCGGAGTTCCGCCTGGTAAGGAAAGACGGCGGCGTCATCTGGGTTTCTCTGAGCGGAACACACACCGTCAACCAGAACAATCAGGTGATTTACCAGTGCGTTTACACGGATATTACCTCTCTCAAGCGGACGCAGGAAGAGCTGGAAGTGGAAAGGGAGCGTTACCAGATCGCGGAGAACCTCTCCGACGATATCATGTTCGAATACGATATCATAACCGACCGGATGGATTTTTCCCCGCTTTTCACCGCTCTGACCGGTCAGTATCCGCATATCAAGAATTTTATGGAGGATATTCTAAACAACCAGAGCATTTGCAGGGAAGACCTGCAGCAGTTTCGAACACTGTTAAAGGAGTTCCGGCTGGGGAATACGGAGTATGAAATCGAATTCCGTTTCATTACCAAAACGGGCCGGTTTGTCTGGCACCGCGTAAAAGCGAAAATCATGTACGATTCTTACGGCAAACCGAGCAAAGCGGTTGGCAAGGCGTATAATATCGACAGCCAGAAAAAGGAAATGCAAAGGCTGATGGACAAGTCGCAGCGCGACGCGCTGACGAATCTTTACAATAAGACCGCCACGCAGTCCCGGATCGAGGATCATCTGTCGGGTGCGGATACATCGGCAATTCATGCGCTGATGATGATCGATATTGACAATTTTAAATCCATCAACGATCAGTTCGGCCATATGGCCGGGGACAAGGTGATCTGTGACATTTCCGCGAAGCTCCAGAAGCTGTTCCGTACTTCCGATGTGGTGGGGCGTATCGGCGGGGACGAATTTCTCGTGTTTCTGCGCGATATCTCCACAGACGACCTGATCGCGGAAAAAGCGGAGGCGATGTGCGACATCTTCCGCAATACCCATGCGGACGGCCATATGGAATACAGTATCTCCGGCAGCATCGGTATCGCCATGTATCCGGCCGACGGGACAGCGTATCAGGAGCTTTATCCCAAAGCGGACAGCGCGCTATACAAGGCGAAAGAGCGCGGAAAGGACTGTTATGCTTTTTATTCCGATCCATCGGATTCCGAAAAATAAAAGGATGGCGTCTGCGCGGCATGGAATACTGAAAATTCCATGCCGCTTTTTTATTGACGGATTCCAATAAAATGCAGCCTGACTGTTAATACTATAGCGATAGCGATCGCATTTCAGTTTGCAAGACAAAACGCGTTCCTCCCCCGCCAAAGGCGGGGGAGGAACGCAACCTTATTGCAGGAGCAGCTGGAAATGCTGTCAATACGATTGCGGCGGGAAATTACGAAGGATCGGAAGGCGAAGGACAGTGGCGGTAAAAAGGCTGATGCGCGTTGCATTAAGAGCGCTTTCCTATACGGATATTGGAGAAAAGGAAAGCGAGCGGCTTCACCGCACAGTCATTCGTATCAGAGGGTTTCATCTTGGAAAGCCCTCTTATCAGACGTGGGATCATGTCGTGAACTATGAAAACCATGATATCCCCGTACGGATATTTGCTCCCGATGAAAACCGCTTGGATTCCCTGCTGATTTTCTTCCACGGGAGCGGCTGGGTCGCCGGAACCATCGACGGCTACAACCGGATCTGCGCGAACATGGCCAATATGACCGGCAGCACCGTGGTATCGGTCGATTACCGGCTTGCGCCGGAGTACCATTTTCCGGCTGCGCCGGAGGACTGCTACCGTGTGGTGCGGGAGATTTTTCTGCACACGGAGCTGCTGAAGGTTCCCGCCGAAAAAATCACGGTGGCCGGGGACGGCGCCGGGGGAAACCTTGCGGCGGCCGTTTCCCTGATGGCGCGCGACAGGGGTGAATTCCTGCCCGAGCGCCAGATCCTGATCTACCCCTCCGCTTACTCCGACCATACGGCAAAATCGCCCTACGCTTCCGTGCGCGACAACGGGAGCAAGTATCTGCTGACCTCAAAAAGCATCTGCGATTATATGAAGCTGTATCAGGCCAGTGACGGGGATCTGCAAAACCCCTACTTCGCGCCGCTGGCCTCCAAGGATTTCAGCCGTCAGCCGAAAACGCTGATGATTACGGCGGAATACGACCCGCTCCGGGACGAGGCGGAGGATTACGGGCGGCGCCTGAAGGAAGCGGGCAACGAAGTGGAGGTCCGCCGGATCCCCGGTGCCCTGCACGGCTTTTTTTCGCTTCCGCCGGTTTTTCGTCAGGTCCGCGAGTGTTATCGCCTGATCAACGACTTTTTGAACCCGGAGAGTGAAGGAAAAGCCCTATAGGATTGAAAATGTTATCAAATTATACTATGATAGAGGTAATTGTTTCGTTGCAACTTTCATACGAAGGGGACATGAAAATGAGCAGGATTATTTCAATTTCCAATCAGAAGGGCGGGGTAGGCAAAACGACTACCGTCTGCAGTCTGGCGGCGGGATTAAAGAGAAAGGGTTTTCGTGTTCTGATGATCGATCTTGACCCGCAGGGAAACCTTGGCTTCAGTGTCGGCGCTGAAACCGAAACCTGCGCTACCATTTATGATGTGCTGAAAGGCGACGTGAAAACGCAGTATGCGATTCAGAAATCGGATACGGCCGATATCATCATATCCAGCATTTTGCTCAGCGGGATCGAGCTTGAATTTACCAATACCGGACGCGAGTTTCTGCTGAAAGAAGTGCTGAAACCGATTCTCGGCCTCTACGACTATATCCTTCTGGACACGCCGCCCGCGCTCGGCATTCTGACCATTAACGCGTTTACTGCGTCGGATACGATCGTGATTCCGATGCTTTCGGATATTTTCAGCCTGCAGGGAATTACAAAACTGTATGAGGCCGTTGAGCGGGTCAAAAAATACTGCAATCCCTCTCTGACCGTCTCGGGAATCCTTTTGACAAAATTAAACCCCCGTACCCTTCTGAGCAGGGAAATCCGGGGGACGGCGGAACTGATCGCACGGGATTTGAACATTCCGCTGTTTAATTCCTACATACGCAGCAGCGTCGTCATCAGCGAGGCTCAGTCTATCCAGCAGAATATTTTGGACTACTCGCCGAGAAACAATATTGCGAAAGATTACCTCAAATTTACGGAAGAGCTGCTGGAGAAGGAGGGATAATGACGGATGGCAAGGACGAAGAAAGATATCGATAAAGACCTGATGTATAAAATGCTGATGCCCTCCGGTTCCAGAACGGCAAAGGCTTCGCAGGAGGCGGAAAGCCCGAGCGGCCTCAGCGACGAGCAGAACACGCGCGCCGCGCTGGAGGAACCGCTGAACCAGCACAAAACCATTATGCGCCGCGAAGTGGGTGTCGCGTTTATGGATACCCAGCCGACCATCCTTGTCAATACGATGGAAAGCATCGTGCTGGAAAAGCTGGTATCGGCGCTTGCTCGTTTCCAGTGCTGCAAATGTGACCGGTGTAAAAAGGACATTGTCGCAATGGCGCTGAACAAGCTTCCCCCAAAATATATGGTTTTGCAGGAGGGCCAGCCCACGCCGGATGTCGATCCCCAGACCAACGCACAGGTGGTCACGGCGGTCATTCAGGCGATTTTGGCGGTCCGCGCGCATCCCAGGCATTAAGGAAAGAAAGGGCTTTGCGGGATAAAATGGAAAAAGAAACGTATTTTACGGATAAACGGCGCAGGCGCGTCAAGCTTATTTTCAATCCGGCCTCCGGTTCTTCAAACGCTTCCCCGGTTCAGCTGATGGATGTCATCAGCATGCTGCAGCAGTGGAAGTATGTGCCGGAGGTGTATTTGACGGAGCCGGACAGCGATTTTGCGCAGATGGTAAAAGAAACGATGGCGCAGGGCGTCAACATGTTCGTCGTCTGCGGCGGCGACGGCACCGTTTCCGCCGTTGCCAAAGAAATGAAGGGGCTGCCCGCGACGCTGGGCGTTATCCCCACGGGTACCCAGAATAATGTGGCGCTCAGCTTGAACATCCCGCAGGATATTCCGTCCGCCATCGCCCTTCTGCGCACCGGGGAACGCACCAAGATTGATATGGGGCTTCTTGACTGCGCAGCGGGACGTACCTCTTTTCTGGAAATCTGCTCGGAGGGCCTGCTGTCTTCGATTTTTTCGGCGGGAGACGATATCCAGCACGGGCATTTGGAACGGGTGGGCGATTTTCTTTCCACCCTTGTGTCGCTGACGCCCTCCAAGATCAAAATTCTGCTGGACGGAAAGAGGGAAATCGTCAGGATGGGTCATCTGGTCCTTGTCACCAATATGCCGTACATCGGACGGCATTACCAGGTGGGGGAAACGGCGGCTTTCCGGGACGGACTGCTGGATATCCTGATTTTTTCCAATTTATCCAAACTGAATCTGCTGGGCCGCGCGTTCAAGGGGGCAAAACGCAGTGAGCCGGAGGATTCCGGCATTGAGCATTTCCATGCCCGTACGGTGGACATGGAAGCCACCCCTTCCATGCAGCTGATGGCGGACGGCATTACGCTGGGGGAGGGGCCGGCCCATGTTGAGCTGCAGCGCCGTACACTGGCGGTGATGATGAAAGCGCCGGAGCCGAAAAGAACAAAAAAATCAATTGGGGACGGGAAATGAAGCTGATCGATCATTTAAAAAAGAATCAATGGGTGCAGCAGTGTGAACGGCTGATCGGCAGGATTCGCCATCTCCGGCCGGTCTTTTGGGTACCCGTTCTCGTTGTCGCGCTGTCCCTCTATGTCATTTTTGTCCCCCATACCTTCTGGAAAAGCGTGTGGATCACCATCAAGGGAAACACGCCGCTGATCTGCATGCTCTTCGTGTTCTGCCTGCTGCTGCTTTCTCTGGTGTGGTCAACAGGGCAGAGCATAGACGCCTATGTGTTTTCTCTTTTTAACCGGCACGGCGACCGGCCGCGCTGGCTGGACCGGACAATGCTCCTTCTTACCGAGCTGGGGAACGGCATTGTTACGCTGATGATAGCGATTGTCCTCTATTTTGCCGTCAATGCCCACCTTGCGTATGAATTCGTTTTGGGTACGCTGACCCTGTGGCTGGTTGTGGAACTGATGAAAGCCGTTATCCGGCGGCCCAGGCCGTTTATCTATCTTGAGGATGTCCGCGTGGTGGGGATCCGGGCGCGGGGAAAGTCCTTTCCCAGCGGCCATACCAGTCAGGCGTTTTACATGGCGACGATGCTTTTACAGTATTTTCAGGGTAACTTTGCGGCGGCGCTTGTGCTCTACGTGCTTGCCGCGCTGGTCGGCGCCACGCGCATGTATATGGGGATGCATTACCCGCGCGACGTGCTGGCGGGCGCCATTTTGGGCACTTTTTGGGGATTCATCGGCGTGCTGGTCAACGCGGTGATCTTCCGGCTCGTCAGCTGAACTTCCGTCGGAAAAAAGATAAAATCCTTGCCAAATCGGTTGATACTATCTATAATAGAAAAAATTTAATCCTAACAGCGAAAGGAAGGTTCCTATGCAGAAATATGGCGTACAGTCCGGTCTTCCGGATAACCCGAATGCCGGCACGGATTACAGCAACAGAAAATTAAAGGAAATCTGGCTTGCGGGCGGATGCTTCTGGGGGGTACAGGCCTATTTCGCGCGTATCCACGGCGTGGCGAAAACAGATGTCGGCTACGCGAACGGCAGGACGGCGAATCCTTCCTACCATGACCTGAAGGTCAGCGGGCACGCGGAAACAGTTCATATTTTCTATGATCCGGAGCAGACCGGTCTGCCGACGCTGCTGGATTTCTATTTTAAAATCATCGACCCTGTCAGCGTTAACCGTCAGGGAAACGATATCGGCACCCAGTACCGCACGGGAATCTATTATCGGGATGAGGCGGATTTTCCGGTAATCCAGGAATCTGTCGCGAAGGAACAGAAAAAATACGACGCGCCGATCGCGGTTGAAGTCGGCCGGCTGGAAAATTATTATCCGGCGGAGGAGGACCATCAGGATTATCTGGAAAAGAATCCCGGCGGCTACTGCCATGTGGACTTTTCCTCCCTCCGGGAGCAGACCCCTCCCGCCGGGAAGACGGCTTACTCAAAGCCGTCACCGGAAAGGCTGAAGGCTTCCCTTACGGAAATGCAGTATCGCGTCACGCAGCAGAACGCCACCGAACCGCCGTTCGACAACGAATACTGGGACAACCGCAGAAAAGGGATTTATGTGGACGTCGTGACCGGAGAGCCCCTTTTCGTTTCCAGCGACCAGTTTGAATCGGGCTGCGGCTGGCCCAGCTTTACGAAACCCATCCGCGCTGATTCCCTGACGGAGCATCGGGATACCGGCCATTCTATGGTGCGTACCGAGGTGCGCAGCCGTCACGGGGATTCCCACCTTGGTCATGTTTTCCCCGACGGCCCGAAGGAGCAGGGCGGCCTGCGCTACTGTATCAACAGTGCGTCCCTCCGTTTTATTCCGCTTCAAGAAATGGAAGTACAGGGATACGGGCAGTTTATAAAACTGATAGAAGAATAATGCGTTTTCAGCCGTATAAAAAGCTGGATGCAATAGAGGAGGGGATCGGTATGGAATTTACCATTCGCCCGATTTGTTTGAAGGACGCGCCCGATATCAATGAAATCCGGCGCATGAGCGGAGTGATGGAAAACATTCTCGGTGTTCCGTCCGAAACTGTTTCGAACAGTGAACGATTCATTTCCAATATGGACGGCAATTCCCATGAATTTGTCGCGGTCATAACGGATGAGAACGGCGTGGAAAAAGCCATCGGCTGCGCGGGCCTGAGCGTTTACGCAAGTCCGCGCATGCGCCACTCGGCGGGAATCGGTATCATGGTGCACAAGGCGTATCAGGGAATGGGCGTGGGCCAAAAGCTGATGGAAGCCTTACTCGATATGGCGGACAACTGGCTGATGCTCGTCCGGGTGGAGCTTACGGTCTACACGGACAACGGGAAGGCAATCCGGCTTTATGAGAAGATGGGCTTTGTGCGGGAGGGCGTCAAACGGAAGGCGGCGATCCGCCGGGGGCAGTACGCCGACGAGTACATAATGGCGAGAATCAGGGACGACTGAATTTTTGCGGTTTTTGGCACGAACTCGGAAAGGAGAATTCATCATGAAAAGAATCGCGGCTTTTTTTGATATTGACGGGACCATCTCCCGGGAAGGTCTCATCAGCGAAATGTTCAAGAAGATGATTAAATATGAACTGATCGACAACAGCAAATGGGACAACGAAGTCGAGCCTGCTTTTACCAGATGGGACAAACGCGTGGGCGATTACGATATTTACCTGCAGAAAATGGTGGATATCTACACGGAGACCGTCAAAAATACCAGCGCTTTTCACATAGCCTATATCGCGAAAAAAGTGATCGAGCAAAAGGGCGAGCGCGTATACACGTATTCGCGGGAACGAATCCGGTGGCATAAGAAGCAGGGCCATATCGTCATTGCCATTTCCGGTTCACCGATCGAGCTGGTCAGCGAGGTTTCCCGGATGTACGGCATGGACGATTACCGGGGAACCATTTATCAGGTCGGAAAAAACGGTACCTACAACGGGGAAATCATTCCGATGTGGGATTCCCAGAGCAAGCGCAAGGCGGTTCTGGAGATGGCGGAAAAGCACAATATCGATTTGTCCCAAAGCTACGCCTACGGCGACACTAACGGCGATTATTCCATGCTGCAGCTCGTCGGGAATCCGGTCGCGGTCAATCCCACGCGCGAACTGCTTTCCCACATTGAGAACGACGATCAGCTGAAAGAAAAATTTACGGTGATTGTGGAGCGTAAGGACGTGACCTATCGCCTGAATATCAATACGCTGGACCTTGTTTAAAAAAGTCTGAAAATACAGGAACGGAGGAACCCTTGCCCGCATATTCTGATAGCAGGGGGATTCCGTCCCGAAACAAAAAGCGTCCGTCAGCGGATTTGATCCGTTGACGGACGCAATTTTTTTGGTTCCTTATTTCAGTTCCAGAACGGCGCCCCTGTTTGCAGAGGTGACCAAAGCGGCGTATCTGGAAAGGCAGCCCTCCGTAATGCGGGGGGATCTCGGCTTCCAGTTTTTCCTGCGCTTTTTCAGTTCTTCGTCGCTGACGGCAAAATCGATGGTGTTCGCCATAATGTCGATTTTGATGATGTCGCCTTCCTCAACCAGCGCGATATTTCCGCCCACAGCGGCTTCCGGCGAAACGTGTCCGATGGCCGCGCCTCTGGTTGCTCCGCTGAAACGGCCGTCCGTAATCAAGGCGACGCTTCCGCCCAGACCGCTTCCCATAATGGCGGAGGTCGGGTTCAGCATTTCCCTCATGCCCGGGCCGCCCTTGGGGCCTTCGTACCGGATGACGACGACGTCGCCCGCTACGATTTTACCGGAGGTGATCGCCTCGATCGCGTCCTCTTCACAGTCAAATACCCTGGCGGGGCCTTCATGCTTCAGCATTTCGGGAGCGACCGCGGAGCGCTTGACCACGCAGGCGTCGGGGGCCAGATTGCCCTTCAGCACGGCGATGCCGCCGGTTTTGCTGTACGGATTTTCTACGGAGCGAATTACGTCGTAATTTAGAACGGGGCAGTCCGCAATGTTTTCTCCAACCGTTTTGCCCGTGCAGGTAATCAGGTCGGTTTTGAGCAGACCGAGCTTGCTGATCTCATTCATCACGGCGTAAACGCCGCCCGCGACGTTCAGGTCCTCCATGTAGGTATGTCCCGCCGGGGCAAGATGGCAGAGGTTCGGCGTTTTGTCGCTGATTTCGTTCGCAATGTTCAGATCGATGGAGATGCCGCATTCGTGCGCGATGGCCGGCAGGTGCAGCATGCTGTTGGTGCTGCAGCCCAGCGCCATATCGATGGTGAGTGCGTTTTTGAAGGCATCCTCCGTCATGACGTCTCTGGGGCGGATGTTCTTTTTCAGCAGCTCCATAATCTGCATGCCCGCATGCTTGGCAAGCTGAAGGCGCTGTGAGTAAACGGCGGGAACGGTCCCGTTACCCCTTAACCCCATTCCGAGGGCCTCCGTCAGGCAGTTCATGCTGTTTGCCGTGTACATGCCGGAGCAGGAGCCGCAGGTGGGGCAGACCTTGTTTTCAAATTCCAACAGCTTTTCTTCTGTAATCTTACCGGCGCGGTATGCTCCTGAAGCTTCCGAAACGCTGGAAAAGCTGGTTTTCTGACCGTCCACCAGTCCGGCGAGCATCGGCCCGCCGCTGACAAAGATGGTGGGTATGTTGAGGCGCGCCGCCGCCATCAGCAGGCCGGGCACGTTTTTGTCGCAGTTCGGCACCATCACCAACGCGTCAAAGGCGTGGGCAAGAGCCATCGCCTCGGTCGAGTCGGCAATCAGCTCCCTTGTAATCAGTGAATACTTCATTCCGCGGTGTCCCATGGCAAGACCGTCGCAGACCGCAATGGCCGGAAACACGATCGGGGTTCCCCCCGCCATGGAAACGCCCGTTTTGACGGCTTCCACGATTTTGTCCAGATTCATATGCCCCGGAACGATCTCATTCTGCGAGCTGACGATTCCGATAATCGGACGCTCCAATTCTTCATTGGTAAAACCCAGCGCGTGAAACAGCGCGCGCTGCGGTACGCTTTTGGTTACTGCATCACTGTTCATTTTACAAGCACCTCACTTTTTGATTGACAGCAGCGAGCCGAAACAAGGTAGTTCCGTCTGCCACGGTTGTATAATTTATTATATATTGTATGATGTCTTATGTCCTGTCTCTTATACACATCTCCGAGCC
>UREO01000084.1 GCA_900546895.1 uncultured Oscillospiraceae bacterium | reverse complement strand
GGATACGCCGCCGATCCCCGACGGGGGTTCGGATTCACTGCTGACGGTACCGGCTGCCGCCACTGTCTCGCTGGAAGAGGAATCCCCGCTGGATAGAAGATCGCCCCAGTCCTGGGAAGAAAGCACGTCCGGGTCGCTGATGGTCTGTGCCGCCTGGGAAGCTCTTTTTTCCACCTCGTTGGTGTGAGTGTCGACGTAGTGGTTTACCACCGGTTCTTTGCTGGAAGCCGCGATAGGCTTGGAACTTTCCGGAGCGCTCACGACGGACTCGGTCTGGCTGTTTTGGTCGGGCTGAGAAGCTTCACTCTGTGAATTACCGTCGGGCTGGGACGTCTCTCCCGGCTGGGAAGAAACCTCCCCCTGCGAAGTGCCTCCCGGCTGGGAGGAACCGCCGTCAGCGGAAACGGAGCTTGTAGGTTCCTGCCCGGGCGGGTCAACCGGAACGGAAACGTTGCTTTCCGCAAAAGCAGTCAAGGTAAACACCGTGACCGCAAAAATCAGTGTCAGAAACACCGTCAGAAATCTCTTTGATTTTATATTCATTAATCACAAGTCCTCTCAATGCTGATAAGCTGACATAAACATATCATATCATATATTATGGTTTCCATACAACTGTGAATTTTCTGTAAAATTTCCATAGAAATACAGTTACGGCAGAAGAACATTGAAAAAACGGTTTTGGGATGATATAATTAAAAAATTAGTATGCAAAATGATTGTGGGAGTGCGATTATGGGCGTAATTATCAGCACCGACAGTGCCTGCGACTTGTTTCCCGATTTATATAAGCAGTATCGGATAGAGATTGTCCCGCTTTATATTACGGTGGAAGGCCGCACCCGCCGGGATGTTTTTGAAATCGGGCCGGACGACCTTTTTGTGGACTACGAAAAAACACACCGGCTGCCGAAAACGGCGGCTCCGCCGCCCGCCGATTTTTTTGAACTGTTCAAAAGGCAGGTGGAGAACGGAAACGATGTGGTTCATATCGCGATGAATTCCAAATTTTCCTCATCCTATCAGAACGCTGTGATCGCCGCGCAGGAATTCGACAACGTTTATGTGGTGGATACCTTTACGCTGAGCTCCGCTCAGGGCCTTTTGGTGCTCCGGGCCGCGGACATGCGCGACGCGGGGATGTCCGCAAAAGAAATTTTTGACAGGATCGAAACAGACAAAACCAAAATGCGCACCAACGTGCTTCTGGATACGCTGGAATTTGCCTACCGGGGCGGACGGGCCACCATGCTGCAGATGTTCGGGGCAAACCTGCTGAAGCTGCGCCCCTGCCTTCTGCTGGACACCCACGGCGTGCTTTCCGTGCGGCGGAAATTCCGCGGGAATTTTGCGCAGGTCTGTAAGGAATATATCCGTTTTGTGCTGGAGCAGCCGAATATGGACGATGAGCGTGCGTTTGTTTCCACCACGGGGATGGATCAGTCGCTTTTTGACAGCGTAGTCAGAATGGTGAAGGAAAGCGGAAGGTTCCGGCAGGTCCTCACCTCGCGCGCGGGATGCAGCATGACGGTTCACACGGGCCCCAACACGCTTGTTTTGTTTTACAAGGAAAAATAGGAGGAGCTATGCAGCGAAAGGTAAAAATTGTAGCCGACAGCACCTGCGACTTGAACGCACAGATGCTGGAACGCTACGAGATTGAAGTCATTCCGCTCAACGTGAACCTGGGCGACAAGTCCTATCTGGACGGGGTAACCATCCATACGCCGGACCTGTTCGAATATTATAAAAAAACCGGGCAGCTTCCCACCACTTCCGCGCCGACTCCCGCGTATTACGAGGAATTCTACCGCAGGTGGACGGACGAAGGCTGGGAGGTCGTGCATTTCAGTATCAGCGCGGAGTTGACCGTGACGCCGAATATTGCGAAGATGGCCGCCGAAAGGTTTGACGGCGTTTATCCCGTGGATTCCCGCAACGTGTCCAGCGGCATGGGCATCCTCGCTGTAAAGGCGGCCGAGCTGCGCGATCAGGGATATTCCGCGGCGGAAATCGCACAGCGGGTCGGGGCGATGACCGGGAAGGTCCGTACCACCTGCGTAATCAGCACGCTGCTTTATATGTATAAGGGCGGGCGCTGCACCGGGGTGCAGGCGCTGGGCGCGAATCTGCTGAACCTGAAGCCCTGCATCGATGTAAAGGACGGCAAAATGGGCGTCGCCAAAAAATACCGCGGAAGCTTGAAATCGGCGGTTTGCAAGCTGGTGGAGGACAGGCTGAAGGGTGCGGAGAACATCGATCTTTCCCGTCTGATCATCGCCCACTACGACGTGGACGGCGAAATCATTGAAGCGGTCAGACGGAAAATCATGGAATACCAGAATTTCGAGGAAATCGTGGTCGGGGACTGCGGCTGTTCCGTTTCGGTTCACTGCGGGCCGGGGACTTTCGCCATTGTTTATATGGAGAAGTAAAGAAAAGAGCAGGGGCTGTTGCATCATAGCTCTTTAAAAAACAGAATACAAAAAATACGTCTCGATCGGACTGCTAAAAGTCGTTTTGAGGCGTATTTTCATGCTCTTAGGCATTGCTTTGTGCAATCCGCTGTCGCAAATTCATTTTGCAGCAGCTCTTTTTCCGTTATCGCGGCTGGGAGGGTCCGCTGTTCGCCAGAAGGATATCCCGGGTCAGCTCCTCCAGTTGCTCCTGACTTTCCAAAGCTCCCGCCCGGCGGCGGAACGACGCGGCGTTTTTCATCCCTTTCAGATACCAGCCCACGTGCTTGCGCGCTTCGTTCATGGCGCGGTGTTCGCCCTTGTACTCGCACATCAGCCGGATATGTTGCAGCATGACCAGAATGCGCTCGTGAATATCCGGCGCGGGGACGATCCGGCACGAATCGGTCAGGTAGGCGTTGATTTGGGAAAAAATCCACGGATTGCCCAGTGCCCCGCGCCCGACCATCACCGCGTCGCAGCCGGTCCGTTCCAGCATCTGCGCGGCGGTCTGTGCGGAAACAACGTCGCCGTTTCCGATTACGGGGATGCCGACCGCCTGCTTGACCTGACGGATGATTTCCCAGTCCGCACCAGGGACGTACATCTGCTCGCGCGTGCGGCCGTGGACGGTGACGGCGTCCGCTCCGGCGGCCTCGCAGATCTTGGCGATTTCCACCGCGTTGACGCTGCCGCTGTCCCAGCCCTTGCGCAGTTTCACCGTGACCGGTACGGGGACGGCGCTTTTGACCGCCGCAACGATCTCCCCGCAGAGCCCGGGGTTTCTCATCAGCGCGCTGCCGGAGCCGCTGCAGCTCACCTTCGGCGCAGGGCAGCCCATGTTGATGTCGATCACGTCCGGGCGGTACTTCATTGCCTTTTCCGCCGCCTGTGCCATGACGGCGGGCTCGCTCCCAAAAAGCTGGATGCCCGCCGGGCGCTCCGCGCCGCTCAGCTCCATCAGCTCGCCGGTCTTTTTGTCGTTGAACTGAAGTCCCTTCGAGCTGACCATTTCGCTGACCGCGTAGGAGGCCCCGAACCGCACGCAGGTCTCTCGGAAAGCCCGGTCGGCCACGCCGGCCATCGGCGCGAGCACGGCGAAGCCATCTATTTGTAAATTGCCGATTTTCATGCAAAATTCCTTTCCGTTTTAAAATCCGCGTTCATTATAACACTTATTTTTTTCTTTGGAAAGTGCTATAATACCAATGTATATGTTCGAAAAGAGGCGGGACTTTCCGGCTGGCTGGGTTGCTTTCCGGTTTTCCCGCAGACGATACCGCTGAAAAAGGAGAACAACATGAAGCTGCTTGTACTTGACGGAAACAGCATACTGAACCGTGCGTTCTACGGCATCCGCCTTCTGACCACGAAGGAAGGAATTTTTACCAACGGAATTTACGGCTTTCTGACGATGCTGCAGAAACTGAAAAACGAAACCGATCCCGACGCGGTGGCCATCGCGTTCGATATGCGCGCGCCGACCTTCCGCCACAAGGAATACGCGGGTTACAAGGCGCAGCGCAAGGGGATGCCCGAAGAACTGGCCCAGCAGTTTCCCAACCTCAAGGAGCTGCTGCGGCTTTTGGGCTACCGTTTGGTGGAGTGCGAGGGCTTCGAGGCCGACGATATTCTGGGTACGCTGGCGCACCGCTGCAGCGAAACCGGGGACGAGTGCGTTCTCGCCACCGGCGACCGCGACAGCCTTCAGCTGGTCGGGCCGCGTGTCAGCGTGCGTCTTGCCGCGACCAAATTCGGCCAGCCGCAGGTCACGGTTTACGACGAGGCCAAAATCATGGAGGACTACGGCGTGACCCCGAAGCAGCTGATCGACATCAAGGCGATTCAGGGGGATTCGTCGGACAATATTCCGGGCGTCGCGGGCATCGGCGTGAAGGGCGCGGGCGACCTGATTCAGAGATATCACGATCTGGATTCTATTTATAAGGATATCGATACGCTGGATATCAAGGAGGGAATGCGCCAGAAACTCATCAGGGACAAGGAAACCGCTTATCTGAGCCGCTATCTCGGGACCATCCGCACGGACGCGCCGGTCGATACGGAGATTTCCCACTATGTTCCGCAGCCCTGCGATAATGACGCCGCCGCGCGCCTGATGGCAAAGCTGGAGTTTTTTTCGCTGATCGACAAAATGGGCCTGCGCGAGCCCGCTGCTTCTCCCGAGGCGGAGAAAGCGGAGGAAACCGCGCCGGGCGTTGCGGAAAACACCGACCCGGCGGCGCTTTTGCAGGAACTGCAAAAAGCGGGCCGCGCCGACTTTATTGCGGAGGAAGACGGCGGGAACCTGAAGCTGTATCTCAACAGCGGCAGCCGGATTTATGCGGTCGACGACGCCGGATTCATCAAACGGCTCTGCGAGGACGAAAGCATCCGCAAGAATACGCATGACATCAAGCCGCTTTACGCGGCGCTGCTGGAGCGGGATATCGTGCTGAAAAACCCCGGGATCGACACGATGCTGGCGGCTTATCTGCTCAACCCGTCGGCGTCCGGCTACGAACCGTCCCGGCTGGCGCAGGAGTACGACGTTGCCCTGACCCGGCAGGAGGACGTTAAGCTGGCGGATGCTTGTGTGATGCCCGCACTGGCGGACGTGCTGGCCGGTGAAATCGGGAAGAAAAACCAGACGGAGCTGTTAAATAACATCGAAATGCCGCTGGCGGAAGTGCTGGCCCGCATGGAAACCGTCGGCTTTGCCGTGGACAAGGACGGCATCCGCTCGTACGGAGAGGTTTTGCAAAAGCAGATCGATACGATCCAGACGCAGATTTACGAAGCGGTCGGCTATGAATTCAATATCAATTCCCCCAAACAGCTGGGCGAGGCGCTGTTTGAAAAGCTGGGGCTGATTCACGGAAAAAAGACGAAAACCGGCTATTCCACGGCGGTGGAAATTCTGGAAAACCTGCGCTACGAGCATCCGGCGGTGGAGCTGGTGCTGAATTACCGCAGCCTGGCAAAGCTGAAATCCACCTACTGCGAGGGCCTTTTAAAAGTGATTGCGCCCGACGGCAGAATCCATTCCAATTTCAACCAGACGGAAACGCGCACGGGCCGCATCAGCTCCACGGAGCCGAATCTGCAGAACATCCCCGTGCGTACCGACCTTGGCCGGGAAATGCGCCGCTTTTTTGTCGCGCGCGAGGATTGGGTGCTGGTGGACGCGGATTACTCCCAGATTGAGCTGCGCGTTCTGGCGCACGTTGCCAACGATAAAAATATGATACAGGCGTTTTTGAATAACGACGATATCCACCGCAGCACGGCGGCGCAGGTGTTCCATATGCCGGAGCAGATGGTGACCCCGGTGATGCGCAGCCGCGCCAAGGCGGTCAATTTCGGCATTGTGTACGGTATCGGCGCGTTTTCCCTTGCGAAAAACATCCATGTTACGCGCAAGGAGGCCGATACCTATATCAAGGATTACCTTTCCCACTATTCCGGGATCGACCGGTATATGAAAGAGGTCGTGGCGCTGGCGAAGGAAACCGGCTACGCCGAGACCATGTTCGGGCGCCGGCGCTACCTGCCGGAGCTGACCTCCAGCAATTTCAACATGCGCTCGTTCGGCGAGCGGGTGGCGCGCAACATGCCGATTCAGGGCGCCGCCGCCGATATCATTAAAATCGCCATGATCAAAGTGGAAAAGCGGCTGGAAAAAGAGAAGATGCGGTCCCTCTTGATTTTACAGGTACACGACGAACTGATTGTGGAGTCCCCGAAGGATGAAGCGGAAAAGGCCGCACGGATTCTGACGGAGGAAATGGAGAACGCCGTTTCCCTCTCGGTACCGATGATAGCCGAGGCGAAAATCGGGAAAACGTGGTACGAGGCCAAGGCATGACGATTTTCACCTGTCCCGTCTGCGGGGAAAAGCTGGACCGGCTTGCGAAAGCCTATGTCTGTAAAAACGGGCACAGCTACGATCTTGCGCGGGAGGGCTATGTCCACCTTCTGCCGCCGAACAAAATGCACGCCAAAGTACCCGGCGACAACCGGGAAATGACCGCGTCGCGCCGGCGTTTTCTGGAATCCGGAGCTTACCGGCTTTTCAGCGACAAGCTCAATGGGCTGGTGCGCGCATACTCCCGGACAAAAAGTCCCGTGCTCCTTGACGCGGGCTGCGGGGAGGGCTACTATACCGGGCGGCTCCGCGAAGACCTGCTTTCCCACGGGTTTGCCCCGCAGGTCTTTGGGCTTGATATTTCCAAGTTTGCGGTGAAAGCAGCGGCGAAAAAATACAAAGCGATTTCCTTCGCCGTCGCCAGCAGCTTCGGTATCCCGGTTTCGGACGGTGCGGCGGACTTCGTTCTGGATGTGTTCGCGCCGGTGGTGGAAGGCGAGCTGAACCGTGTGCTCAAACCGGGCGGAACTTTGATTTTAGCCGTGCCGGGCCGCCGTCATCTGTACGGATTAAAGGAAATTCTGTACGACGCACCCTATGAAAACGAGTCCTTTGAGGCGGATTACGGCGGATTTGCCTTTGTCGGCCGTGTGCCGGCGGAAACCGACGCCGTCATTTCCGGCACGCAGATGATTCAGGACCTGTTCGCCATGACTCCTTATTTCTATAAAACCGGGGCGGAGGGCATACAACGGCTGAAACAGGTACGGACACTGGAAACGCATCTCGAATTTGATTTTCTAATCTATGAAAAGGTGGGAGAAAATTGCGCAGGCGCAAAGAGCTGACAAACGAACAGTTTGAAAACATGGGCTTCCTTGTTTTGATTACGGTGCTGGCCCTGCTGTGCCGTTTTCTGCTTTTCCCGTTTGAGTCCGGGGATTACCACCAGTTTTTGCAGGGATGGTACACCGCGCTGAAGGACAACGGCGGCTTTGCGGCGGTGGGGATGAATATCGGCGATTATATGCCGACCTATCTCTATCTGCTTGCCGGGTTTACCTATCTTCCCGTTTCCGGGCTGACCGCCATTAAGCTTGTTTCCAGTCTGGCGGATATTGTTTTGGCCGTTTACGTGATGAAAACGGTCCGGTTGAAGGTTGACGACCCTCTGTACGGAGTGATGGCTTACGCGGCTGTTCTGTTTTTGCCGAGCGTGGTGCTCAATTCGGCTGTCTGGGGGCAGTGCGACGCGATTTTTACCGCCGCGCTTGTCGCCTGTGTGTACTATTTCATGCTGGATAAGGAATATCAGGCGGTCGCCGCCTTTGCCGTCGCGTTTGTCTTTAAATTACAGGCGGTGTTTCTGGCGCCGTTTTTGCTGCTTCTGCTCGTCAAACGCAGGGTGCGCCTCAGCACCTTCCTGATGATTCCATTTGTGTATCTGCTGGCCATCCTTCCGGCCATGTTTCTGGGGCGGAGCATGAGGGAGCTTCTGACGGTATATTTTTCCCAGGCGGGGCAGTATAAGATGATTGCCATGTTCCTGCCGAACCTGTACACCTGGCTGCCGGAGGACACACCCGAGTACATCAGCGCCGCCGCGGTGATTTTGGCCGGCGCGCTGACCATTTCCGCGCTGTTCTATCTATATAAAAGGAAGTTCGTTTTTACGGACGAGCTGTTTGTTTCGCTGGCGCTCTTTTTCGCGCTGTTCTTGCCGTTCATCCTCCCGCATATGCATGAACGGTATTTCTATCTGGCGGATATCCTGTCGGTCGTCTTTGCGTTTTATTATCCAAAGATGCTCTACGTTCCGGTGGTCACGGTGCTGAGCTCTACCTACGCCGTCTGCCACAACCTATTCAATACGGACTTTTTCAGCGTGCAGCTGCTGGCGGTCATAATGCTGTTCATTCTGATACAGGTCGCAAGGCACACGGTGCGGCAGATTGACCTTCAGTCGGAGCAGCCGGGGCAGGTGCCGGGATGAGCGGGGTGCGGATCGTGCCGATGGGCGGGGAGCACCTTGGCGCGCTAGAGAAGATTGACGCCCTCTGCTTCTCGGACCCCTGGCCGCCCGAAGGACTCCGCGCTGAGCTTTCCAGTGATACGGCCTGCTTTGCCGCGGCGGAGTGCGGGGGAGAAACCGTGGGCTGTGCGGGAATGCACTGTATCTGCGGGGAATGCTATATCGACAAGGTCTGCGTCCACCCCGGCTTTCGCCGGAGGGGCATCGCGCGGGCGCTGGTGCGGTATTTAATAGATGCCGCGGCCAAAAGCCATGCGGAATTCATCACGCTGGAGGTGCGGCGGAGCAACGTTGCCGCCGTCGCGCTTTACGCCGGGCTCGGCTTTGAGCCGGTCGGGGTCAGGAAGGGCTTTTACACGGCGCCGAAAGAGGACGCGCTGCTGATGACGAGATTTTTTCAGAATAACGGGTAATGCGCCTAATGCGCCGGTTTTCCGTCAGACAGCGGGGCCGGACGGTTTTATTTTAAAGAATAAGGGGAAAATAGAGAATGCGGATTTTAGCACTGGAAAGCTCCTGCGACGAAACCGCCGCCGCAGTGGTGGAGGACGGAAGAACGGTTCTGTCCTCGGTGGTTGCCTCACAGGTAGAGGAACACAAACTTTACGGCGGCGTTGTGCCGGAAATCGCGTCGCGCCGCCACTGTGAGGCGATTGTCGGCGTTACGCAAAAAGCCCTTGACGACGCGGGAATGACGCTGGACGAGGTCGACGCCGTCGCCGTCACCTACGCGCCCGGACTGATCGGCGCGCTGCTGGTGGGCGTGAATTTTGCAAAGGGGCTGGCCCTGTCCTCCGGAAAGCCGATCGTGCCGGTGCACCATCTCCGCTCGCACATCGCCGCGAACTACATTACTTCACCGGAGCTGAAGCCGCCGTTTCTGTGCCTGATCGTCTCCGGCGGCCACAGCCATATTGTGGAGGTAAAGGATTATACGGACCTTCATGTTTTGGGCCGCACGCGCGACGACGCGGCGGGCGAGGCGTTTGATAAGGCCGCGAGGGCCATGGGAATGCCTTATCCCGGCGGGGTGGAGATGGACAGGCGCGCCGAGGGTGGGAATCCCAAAGCTTTTTTGCTGCCGCACCCGAAGGTGGACGGCTCGCTGTACGATTACAGCTTTTCCGGGCTGAAAACGGCGGTGATCAATCTGATCCACAACGCGCAGCAGAAGGGACAGACTTTGCCAGTGGAGGACCTAGCGGCTTCGTTCCGCAAGGCGGTGGTTGACTGTCTGGTCAAAAATTTTGTGAAGGCCGCGCAGGATACCGGCAGCACCAAACTGGTGATCGCGGGCGGCGTTTCCGCCAATTCTCTTCTGCGCAGCCGCCTAGAGAAGGAATGCAGGGACCGCGGCTGGAGGTTTTATATGCCGGAGCTGAAGCTTTGCGGGGACAACGCCGCCATGGTCGGCGCGCAGGGATACTATGAGTTTCTTGCAGGAAACATTGCGGAAATGGACCTGAATGCATACGCAGCGCTGCCGATTGAAGGAAGCTGATGAAAATCCTCCAAAAGTGGCGCGAAAGCTTTGTGCATTTTAATATGCTAAATTTTTAACAAATTCAATATTTCAAGATTGATTAAAACGCCGCAATGTATTATAATGAGAACCAATATCATCAATTTTGGAAGGTCATTGGACCGGAAGGAGAAATGAGTCATGACAAGCAACAAGTCTGTTTTGAACTGGATTGAGGAAATGAAAGCACTTGTTGGTCCGGATAAAGTAGTCTGGATTGACGGGTCAGAGGCTCAGCTTGAGGCATTGCGTGCCGAAGCCTGTTCTACGGGTGAACTTATCAAGCTGAATCAGGAAAAACTCCCTGGCTGCTATTTGCACCGCACCGCGGTAAACGACGTTGCCCGCGTTGAGGACAGGACCTTTATCTGCTCCCGCAAAGAAGAGGACGCAGGCCCGACCAACCACTGGAAG
>UREO01000083.1 GCA_900546895.1 uncultured Oscillospiraceae bacterium | reverse complement strand
GAGATCTGCGCATGTCTCGTGGGCTCGGAGATGTGTATAAGAGACAGGATAGCGTACCATATCAAAATCATGGATGGTCATATCCAGAAAGATACCGCCGGACACCTTCACGTATTCGATCGGGGGCGAGTCAGGATCGCGGGAGGTGATTTTCACGATGTGGACATCTCCGATTTTCCCGCTCTCCACAATTTCCCTGACAGCATGAAAATTGTGGTCAAACCTGCGGTTGAAGCCCACCTGGTATTTTAAATGGGAATGTTCCAGCTCCTTCATGACCGACTTGATTTCCGACAGCTCCCGTGAAATCGGTTTTTCACAGAAGACGTGCTTGCCCGCCCGGATCGCTTCAATGGAAATCGGCGCGTGCGTCTGTGTGGAAGAGCAGATCATGACCGCATCAATGGCAGGATCTTTTAAAATATGGTGATAATCATCATATGTCGGGATTCCCATTTCCTTTGCCCATTTTCTGGAATCGTCGGTCCAGTATGGGTCCGCCATAGCAGCGACCCTTGCATTTTTTACATGATAGGTAATGCTCTCCCCGTGCACTTTTCCAATTCGTCCCGCGCCAATAATACCGATGTTTAACATATTGATTTCTCCTCCTGTAAAATTTGTAAGATAAAACGGCAGAGCCGATTCATCGGATACCAATCGTTCCTTTACCGTCAGTCCTCACCCATCGCCTGCTTCAGACAGGCGACCGACATCTTAATGCCCGTCATGGCGTCCATGGTGAGGTCCTCCATTTCCAGCGATACTTCCCCGTCGTAGCCGCACATGCGCACGACGGAAAAGAACTCCTTCCACCACTGCAGATCATGCCCGCATCCGACGGCTACATAGTTCCACGAGCGTTCGGAAAAGCGGCTGATGGGTTTTGTATCGAGAACCCCGTTCCTGTCACAAAGCGACCGCTCGATGCGGGAATCTTTTCCATGGACGTGATAAATTGCCTTCCCCAGCTCACGCGCGGCGCAGATGGGGTCGCCTCCCATCCAGAAAAGATGGCTCGGGTCCAGGTTCATGCCGATGATGTTTCCTACTTCGCCGCGCAGCCGCAGCAGAGTTTCCGGATTATAGACCAGCTGCCATCCATGATTTTCAAGGGCGATTTTCTGAATCCCGCATTCTTCCGCCTGCCCGGCGAGTTTTCTCCAGACAGGAACGGCGACCTCCTCCCACTGATATTTCAGGATATCCTGTGTAAGCGGCGGCCAGCTGGTTGATACCCACACCGGCGTCGTATCCCCGGAATTTCCGGGAGGCAGTCCGCTCATCATGACGATTTTACGGATTCCCAGCTTTTCCGCAAGGCGGAAGGTTTTTTCCGTTATTTCCATATCCTTTGAAAAAGCGAGCGGGTTCCCCGAGCAGTTCAGAGCAATGACTTTCATGCCGTACCGCTTCAGGATATCGCAGAATTTCTGTCTTTGCACATCGCTGCAAAGCAGAGCGTCCAAGTCGAGATGAGGCGAGGCGCCCCAGTTCCCGGTCGTCAGCTCCAGCGCGTGTACGCCCAGCCCGCTGACGGTTTTCAGCATTTCGTCAAAGGACAGATTGCCAAGGCTGTCGGAAAGATAACTCAGCTTCATAAATACATCCTTTTCCGTGTCGGAATCCTGTCCGTTATTTTGCGGCCAGTCTTCTTGCTTTTGCCTCCATGGCCACACGGGTCACATCGATGAATACAGCCGCAATAATGACCAGACCGATCACCACATACTGGATATCGCTGGACGCCTTCAGCAGAGTCAACCCGTTGCGGATCGTTGAAATCAGGATTGCACCGATCAGCGTACCCCAGATCGTACCCTTGCCGCCCATGAAGGAAGCCCCTCCAATGATGCAGGCGGCGATGGCGTCGGTGTCATACGGTTCGATCGCGGAAGCCGGGTTTGCGACGCCGGTCCGGCCAACCAGAACGATCCCCGCGATCGCGGCCATAAACCCGCAAAGCGCATAAACAAAAATCAGCACATTGTCGGAATTGATACCGGAAAGGCGCGTCGCCTCCGGATTGCCGCCGACACAGAAGATTTGCCTGCCCAGAGCCGTGTTATTGAGAAAAAAGTGGAAGCAGATGAAAATCAAAATCACGACAATAAAGGAGAGAGGGAAGCCGGAAAACTTTCCTTCCACTTTTAAAATATTTGTCGAACCAAGGGCGGTTACGCCCGCGGGGAAACCTGCAACCGTCTTGCTGGAAACAACCAGAAGGGCCAGGCCGCACAGGACGTTTTTCATTCCCAAGGTAGAAACAAACGGATGAGGAAGATGCAGCTTAGTCAGCAGCAGCCCGTTCAGCAGACCGACCGTCAGGCCGGTTGCAAGGGCCGCCAGGATCAGGACCGCTGGGTTTGTAACCCCAAAATTGTTCGCAAGCGCACCCATGACACAGGTACACAGCACACAGTTGGCGCCGACCGACAAATCGATACCGGCCGTAATCAGGGTGACAAGCATCCCCGAAGCAATGAGGCTGTTTACGGCCGTCTGTCTGAAAATATTCATAATATTGCTGATGGTTAAAAAATTAGGTGACGCAATCGATAAAATAACGCCCAATATAAACAGGGCAAGAAGCGAACCCAGCTTCATCATAATATCCTTTGCACTCACGCTTGTTTTCTTCTGTGTCATTCCAATGTTCCTCCCCATGCGGCTTTCATAATATCCTCTTGATTAAAGTGGCTGCTGCTGCAATCCATTTCCACCATGACGCGGCCGGAGCGCATGACGATGACTCTGTCGCTCATGCCCAGAATTTCCGGCAGCTCGGAGGAAATCATGATTACGCATTTACCGGCCTCCACCAGACTGTTCATAATGTTATAGACCTCTACTTTTGCACCGACGTCGATTCCTCTTGTAGGCTCGTCAAAGATAAAGATATCTGCGTCGGTATTAATCCATTTGCCAATAACGACCTTTTGCTTATTTCCGCCCGAAAGCTGCCCGACCAGTTCGTCAAGCCCGGGCGTTTTGATCTGCAGTGACCGGACATTTTCTTCCCCGACCTGATTCATTTTCTTTTTGTCAAGCCACGGTCCCTTTTGAAAGCCCTTCATATTGGAAAGGACAAGATTGGTACGAATATCCATTGCCTGCACCAGTCCCTGGCTGCTTCTATCTTCCGTCAAAAAAGCCATTTTGTGTGCAATGGCATTCTTTGGGGATTTGATTCTGACCTTTTCGCCTTCTATGTAGATCTCTCCGCTGTCAACCGGGTCCGCTCCGAAAATAGCCCGAAAGGTCTCTGTCCGGCCCGCGCCGACCAATCCGGCAAACCCCAGGATTTCACCGTGATAAGCCCGAAAGCTGACATCGTGCAGAACGCCCGCCGAACACAATTTTTCCACCCGGAGGGCTTCCTCTCCGCGTTTTCCGGGCACCTTGGGAAACTGATTGTCCATAGAGCGCCCCACCATCGCGGTAATCAGTCTGTCGGCGTCTATATTAGCAATATCGTCGGTCAGTACATGCTCACCGTCACGCATAACCGTCACCCGGTCGCACAGCTCAAACAGTTCCTCCAGCTTATGGGACACAAAAAGCACCGCCACGCCCCTGTCCTTAAGCGTGCGCACTGTTTTCATCAGCTGCTGGACTTCCTTTTCTCCAAGGCTGGAAGTCGGTTCGTCCATAATGATCAGTTTTGTATCGATGGAAACCGCCCTTGCGATTTCAACCATCTGCTGGACGCCCATACCAAGGGTCCCGCACAGTTTTTTCGGATCGACATCCTGTCCGAGGGATTGCATAAGCTCATGCGCCTTCTGATGCATCTGATTGTAATCAAGAAAAATGCTCCCTTTTTTATTCACCGTATTTCCCATAAAGATATTGTCGGTGATGGAAAGCAGTTTGACAATGCTCAGCTCCTGATAAACACAGGCAATCCCGGCCATTTTCGCGTCGTTTGGATTCCTGAATTTTTGATTTTCCCCGTTCACATGGATTTCGCCTTCATCGGCCGGGTGCACGCCGGTCAGGACTTTAATCAGCGTTGATTTTCCCGCCCCGTTCTCACCGATCAGCCCGTGAATTTCTCCCGGCTTAATTTGAAGGGACATATCGCGAAGCGCGACAACACCGGGAAAACGTTTCGTTATGTTTTTGAGTTCAACTACATACTCACTCATCGCTTCACCTGTCTTTTGAGGGTTCCCTCATCGTATTTGAATAGATATTCTCTATCTCCCGTATTCTTCTGTTTCATTACTCATAGAACGCCGGCTTCTCCTGAATCAAAACAGGTTCTATCGTTCCTTTCAGCCGCGCCTGAATCAGCGTATCCGCCGTTACGCAGTCAGCGTAACCGTCCCAGGCGCTTGGCCCCTGCCGGGCGCCTTGATTCAAAGAATCGATCCATTGTTGAAGTTCTATGTCGTATGCCTCTATAAAACGTTCCGACCAGTCGGAATAAATCTGACAGGAACGCGTGCCGTCCGTTTTTAATAAAATTGTGTTCGGGTCCGGCAGCCTTGCCGTTCCCTTTTCTCCTACCACTTCGCATTGAATGTCATACCCATAATGGGAATTCATGTTAATCTCCGCATCAATCCGAACACCGCTTCCGGTTTTAAGAAGCATGATCTGAGGATCCTCCAGACCGTCCTGCGCGCTGCGGTTTTGCTTTACCGTCAGGACCTGTCCGGCCTCATACTCCTCGCCCAAAAGCCAGCGCAGCACGTCGATTTCATGAATCCCGGAATTCTTTATGGTCATATCCGTAGTGTGCTGAGGCCCGGGAATACGGTTTCTATGACAGCAATGCACCATCAGCGGGGCACCGATTTTCCCGCTGTCGATGATTTCTTTCAGCGCGCGGTAACCGCGGTCGTACCGCCTCATGAACCCCACCTGAACCAGTCTTTTCCCACACTGCAGCTCTGCGTCGATAATGTTCCGGCATTCCTCTGCCGACACGCCCAACGGTTTTTCGCAGAAAACATATTTCCGTTCCCGGATACACTGAAGAACATACCCTGCGTGTGTCGGATCCCAGGAGGCAACCAGAATTGCGTCAACATTCGGGTCCCGAATCACTTCTTCCCCCGTCTCATAAAAAACGGCGCCGTATTCCTTCGCAATACCTGCCGCGTTTTCCGGACGGATATCGGACAGCGCCACGACTTTGGCTCCGTGAACGACGTTTGTCAGCCTGCGGATATGATCCCTGCCGATTGCTCCGGTGCCTATCACACCGATCTTCCATTCCACCGTTATTTCACCCCCATGGTAAGCGGACAACCGCCATCCCGCCGCAAGGCGGGAATGGCTTCCGAATTGCCCGACAGAGAAATTTATTTACCGGTCATCTTATTCAGCTTATCAAGGTAATCCTTTGCATTCGAAGCATCGACGATCGTAGAGCCGCTGTCGATTGTTTTTTCAACATTCTCGCCCTTTACCGCTTTCACCGCATTTTCCACAGCCTTATAACCCATGTCGTACGGGGACTGCGCAACGGAAGCTGTCTCTTTTCCGTCAATAATACTCTGGCATGCGGTGGCGATTCCGTCAAAGCCCATAAACTTGATTTTGTCTGCTTTCCCCGCCTGAGCCGCCGCTCTCTGCGCGCCGATAGCCATATCGTCGTTGTTGCAAAGAACCGCGTCGATCTGCGGGAAATTTTGCATAAAGTTTTCCATGACCTGTACCGCTTTGTCGGCAGTCGCGTTTGCGTACTGTGTATCCAGAACCTCTATACCGCCCGCTTTCAAAGCTTCCGTATATCCCTTCATGCGGGCTTCATTGGTCGGATCGCCCTGCACGCCGCCGATCAGAACTGCTTTTTTACCGGAGCCGATCAGCTTTGCGATATATTCGCCGCCCTTTTTAGCCGCTTCTTCATTTCCGGTTCCAATAAACGTTACTTTTTTGTCGTAGTTTGCATCCGTATCAACGAAAAGAACCGGGATCGTGGCATCCTGCAATTTTGTGACCACCATGTCCGGCTGAAGCGGAGCAATACACAGCGCATCGATCTTGCCGGCTGAAAGCATGGTCTCGATCATATTGCTTTGTTCGTTGAACGAAGTCTCCGACGGAGGGCCTTCCAGGTCCACCTGAACACCCAGGTCTTTTTGCGCCTGCTTGACGCCGGCGGCTACATATCCCCAATACTCGCTGGATAAAGTTTTCAGAATGACGCCGATCCGGATATCGGCATTGCTTTTTTCGGCAGATGATTCCGTGGCTGCCGGGGTGCTTTCCGTCCCTCCCGTGCTCTCCGGTGCAGCGCTATTCTGGCTGGAACCATTGCAGGCGGCCATGGACAAAACCATGATTCCTCCCAAAATTGCTGCTAAAATTCTTTTTAATTTCATCGTGTTCTCCTTTCAATACTTTCAACTTTTTATGTGAATGGGTACTTCTCCCATTTTACAACCCCTGCTGGATTCCATGCTTACCCGAACTCCGTCTCCGTCCCGTTTTGTGGAATCAGCTCAAATCCAACTGTGCGATCATTTTCAAGTGTTTTGCAGATTTTCATCGTATCCGATACTGCGGAGCAGAAGCCTTGCCTATCCTTTCTGTATTTCCACCAGTTTTCCTGTCTCAAACGACTGTTTGCACGATCCCGCGATTTCCACAACGCGCCTGCCGTCGTAAACCGTGACCTCCGGTTTTCGATTGTGCAAAATACAATCGGCAAACTCATTGATTTCACTGATATAAGCATTCTGGAAACGCTCCAGAAAATCCTCGCAGCATTCCCTGCGCACACCGTGGGAGTCCAGAATTTCAACCATATTTTTCTGTGGTACGGAGCCGATTCTCAAAACACCCTTTGTCCCTACGATTTCGGTTTCTATATGATAGCCGTGCGGCGCGGTTCTCCCTGCAAAAAGGAATCCCATTGCGCCGTTCTGAAACTTCATCAGGCAGGAAACGTTGTCCCCGTCTCCGTAACGCGCAAATTCCTCGTGAGCATAGCACCCGCCGACAGCATAGACATTTTCCGGCTCGCTCTTTAAAAACCAGCGCGCCAGATCGATATCATGAACCGCCATGTCCAGAAATGCCCCTCCGCTGTGCGCGGCAAACGCGATGGACCCTGCAATCTGTTTTTCAGGATCCTGGCTGTAAGCACGGAACAAAATCGGCTTGCCGATTTCCCCGGCGTCCACTTTTTGTTTTGCGTACTGATAAGAGGGGTCAAAACGGCGCATGAAGCCCAGCATAAACACTCTGTCAGGATGGTGAGCAACCGCCTCTTCCGCCTTTTTGCACTGTTCCACCGTAATTCCCAGCGGTTTTTCTGAAAAAACATGCTTTCCCTTTTCAAGCGCTTTCTCAATCTGCTCCGTATGCAGTCCGGAAGGGGACGCGATGACCACCGCATCCACGTCGTCACATTCGAGCATTTCATCAAAATCGGTAAATAGATGCGGAACACGCAGAGATTCCGCTTTCCTTTTCAGCTTATCCGCATCCACATCACAGAGAGCAATCAGTTCGGCATTCGGAATTTTTTCAGCGATATTCTCTGCATGGCGGTCTCCCAGCCGCCCAAGCCCAATGGAGCCAATCCTTACTTTATTCATCACTTTCAACCGCTCTTTCCTGAAAATATAAATAGATAGAATGACCGGGGGCTAAAACTGTTTTGGGTTAAATACCGGCCGTCTTACGGATATATTCCCGCGCTTTCTTTGCGTAAACAAACGGATTCGCAATGGCGGGGTCCTGCTCCGCCTCAACAAGCAGCCAGCCCTCATAATGATTCTGGGACAGGACGTCAAAAATCGGCTGGAAATCGATTGCGCCGTCGCCGGGAACGGTAAACGCACCCAGACGCACCGCCTGAAGGAAGCTGAGCTTTTCCGCTTTTACACGGGCAACAACTGCCGGACGGATGTCCTTCAGATGCACATGCCGGATACGACCCGCATATTTTTTCAGGACGGCCAGCGCGTCTTCGCCGGAAAACACCAGATGTCCGGTATCGTACAGCAGAGAAACCGCGGAGGGATCCGTATTCTCCATCAGCCGGTCAATCTCGTGCGTAGTCTGCACAACCGTGCCCATATGATGATGGTAAACAAGCTTCATGTCCTTTTCGGCGGCAAGCCTTCCCAGCTTTTCCAGCCCCGTTGTGAGCATTTTCCACTCCGCGTCGTTCATAACATATTTCCCATCGAAAATCGGGGTGTCCATCTGCCCCTGTATGCTGTGCCCCTGTTCGGAAACGACAATCACCTTCGCGCCAAGGTCGTATAGAAAATCGCGGTGCCGGATAAACGCTTTTTCGGTTTCCTCATAAGGCTGCGTCGTCAGGAAAGAGCTGAACCACGCGCTGGCAATGCGCAGATTTCTTTCCTCCATATAACCTTTCAGCACACCGGCATCATGCGGATATTTATTGCCTACCTCGGTGCCGGAAAAACCCGCGAGCGCGGCTTCGCTGATACACTGCTCAAACGAATTCTCCTTGCCGAGGTCGGGCATATCGTCATTGGTCCATGCAATGGGGGCGATGCCAAGAAAAACATTCTTTTTGTCAAACATCAAAAACAACTCCTCATCAATAGCTTCTCGCAGTTTTTTTATGTTGTTCCTTGCGTTCAAACGCTTTCCTGCCGTCCTGGCTCCGCGTTGTGCTGGCGACGCCGACATGCCACCAGGATTCGTAATCATGCGTCATGGTTTTGGGCAGGACTTTGATATCGATCAAAGTGGAAACCGTCTGTTTTTTGCTGTCGGCGAGGGCGGCCTTCAGTTCTTCCAGGCTGCGCGCGGTATAGGTTTTCGCCCCGTAACCGGCGGCGACCGCAGCGTAGCTGACCGGAATAAAATCCCCCGTCTGATTTCCCGTTTCGGGATCGCGGAAACGGAATTCCGTCCCCAGATTTCCGATGCCGTTGGACATTTCCAGATTATTGATACAGCCGTTCGAAGCATTGTCAAACAGCAGAATATTGATTTTCTGATGCTCCTGAACCGCGGTGACGATTTCCGAATGCAGCATTAGGAAGCTGCCGTCACCGACCATGGCGTAAACCTCCCGCTTTGGCTCCGCAAGCTTGACGCCAAGCGCGCCGGCGATCTCATAGCCCATGCAGGAAAAACCGTACTCCATGTGATAAGAGTCGCGTGCCTCGGTCGTCCACATGCGCTGTAGATCGCCCGGAAGGCTGCCCGCGGCGCCGATGATGATCGCATCGTCCGCAATACCGCCGCGAATGCCGCAGATCGCCGCCGTCTGGGTCAGGCTGCTGCCCGTCATTTTTACAAAGTCCTCCATGCTGCCGGGATGTCTCGCAGTAACCATCGGCTCAAAGTCTTCCCCGTAAGAATAGGTCGCCAAATGTTTCATCTCTTCGTTCCAGACTGTTTTGGCTTCTGAAATCTCATCGACGTACGCACTGCGGTAGCCTCTGTTTTTCAGCAGGACGGTGAGCACCTCCAGAGCCGCCTTTGCGTCGCCGACCGCTTTGATGCTGTCCATTTTATAGGCATGGAACCGGGACACATTGATGGAAACCACTTTTACACCCGGATTCCGGAACAGCCATTTGGAGGAAGTGGTAAAGTCGGACAGTCTGGAACCGACTGAAAGAATCAGATCGGCTTCCCGCGCGATGGTATTCGCGGCCAGATTTCCGGTCACGCCGATCCCGCCCAGATTATAGGGAGAGCTGGAGGAGCAGGCGCTTTTTCCGGCCTGCGTCTCTCCGAAAGGAATATGAAACTGTTCGCAGAAATTCTGAAGAACGTCTCCGGCTCCGGAATACTTCACGCCGCCGCCGCAGATCACCAGCGGCTTTTTGCTGGCCGTCAACGCGTTCAGGACATCTTCGATCTCTTCGTTCGCAGGAAGGCATCTCGTGATTTTATGTACGCGCTTCTGAAAGAAATAGTCCGGATAATCGTAGCTTTCACCCTGCACGTCCTGCGGAATCGCGACACACACCGCGCCGGCCTCCGCCGGGTCGGTAAGGACCCGCATGGCGTTGATCATGGCGGTCATCAGCTGCTCCGGGCGCTCCACACGGTCCCAGTATTTGCAGACCGCTTGAAACGCGTCGTTCGTGGTGGTTTTCAGGCTGCCTGACTGTTCCACCTGCTGCAGGACGGGGTCAGGCTGCCTGCTGGCGAAGGTATCGCCCGGCAAAAGCAGCAGCGGAATATTGTTGACGGAAGCGCAGGCCGCGGCGGTGACCATATTGGCCGCGCCCGGGCCGATGGAGGAAGAGCAGGCGATAATCCTTTTGCGATTGTTCTGCCTTGCGAAGGCGGTGGCCAGGTGGGCCATGCCCTGTTCATTTTTACCCTGAAAATACTTTAATTCTCCCCGGT
>UREO01000082.1 GCA_900546895.1 uncultured Oscillospiraceae bacterium | reverse complement strand
TCTGCAGTACGCTGTCGGCATTTTCACCTCGGCTGAATCTGAAAATCCCGTTCCTTCCGTTCTTCTCGCGCTGATCGGCATTTGCGCGGGTGGAGTAATCATCCTGACCTCCTATCAGTTCGCGACGGGCGGCAATACCTTCGAACACCACCCGCTTCTGGCGCTGCTTCCGTCCGTATGGGGCTGTGCCAGCCTTGTTTCGCTGTTTATCAACTATGTGGCGGTGGTCAATGTCTCGGAAAATATTTACGACACGTTTGCGGTGATCTTTCTGCTTTTGTTCCTGTTCGCCCAGGCGAAAATGTTCGCGCGTATAGAAGATGAAAAAAGTGGAAAAATGGTTTATATATTCGGTCTTCCGGCGGCGCTGCTTTTGCTGGCGACCGGGATTCCGGGTACGTTGATGGTCCTTTTCAACCTTCACAGTGCCGGTACTTTCCCGGTCGGGCTGTATCCGGTGAATGTTTTGCTGGCACTGTACGTGGTGTTGTTCCTGATCCAGTATGCTAAGATCGGGGAGGACAAGCCCCGGCCTGACGACGAGCTTTCGGCTGAGGAACCCCGGGTCAGCGCGGCTGTAAGCGAAACGGCGGACAATGCGGGGGACGACCCCGCCGACAGCGTTCTGAAAGAGGAGAGCTGTCTGGAATTTCTGGCGAAAGCGTATCACAGTCAGGAGCAGTTCTGTGAAAGGATGAAAAGTCCCTTTCTCCGGAATTAAGATGAAAAAAGTTAGTTAAAATTATGTCAGATGGCTTGTAAAACATCTTAAAATGCTATAAAATAGAATAAGAAAGATTAAATTTCAGGAGGTATATTTTATGTCTGTTAAGATTGGCATCAACGGGTTTGGCCGTATCGGCCGTCTGGTCTTCCGTGCAGCTGTCGCTCAGCCGGAAACATTTGAGATTGTTGGTATCAATGATCCGTTTATTGACGTTGACTACATGGTTTACATGGTGAAATACGACACCATGCACGGCCACTTCAAGGGTGACATTTCCGCTGAAGACGGCAAGCTTGTTGTAAACGGCAAGAAGATCAGTGTCTTTGCTGAAAAAGATCCTACCCAGATTCCGTGGGGAAAAGCAGAAGCCGAGTATGTTGTAGAGTCCACCGGTGTGTTCTGCACAACCGAGAAGGCTTCCGCCCATATTAAAGCCGGTGCAAAGAAGGTCGTTATTTCCGCTCCTGCAAAGGATAAGGAGACCCCGACTTTTGTCTGCGGCGTTAACTTAGACACCTACACAAAGGACATGAAGGTCGTTTCCAACGCGTCCTGCACCACGAACTGCCTTGCTCCTTTAACAAAAGTAATCAACGACAAGTTTGGTATTGTGGAAGGACTTATGACGACCGTTCATTCCACCACCGCCACCCAGAAGACTGTTGACGGTCCTTCCAGCAAAGACTGGAGAGGCGGCCGTGCCGCATCCGGCAACATTATCCCTTCCTCTACCGGCGCTGCAAAAGCATGCGCGCTTGTTATTCCTGCAGTTAAGGGCAAACTGACCGGTATGTCCATGCGTGTTCCCACACTGGATGTCTCTGTTGTTGACCTGACAGTCAGTCTTGCAAAACCGACCACCTATGAAGAGATTTGTGCAGCCGTTAAAGCGGCTTCCGAGAACGAAATGAAGGGCATCCTCGGCTACACTGAAGACGCGGTCGTTTCCTCCGACTTCCTCGGCGATCCCCGCACTTCCATTTTTGATAAGAATGCAGGTATCATGCTGAACGACCATTTTGTCAAGCTTGTATCCTGGTACGACAATGAGTGGGGCTACAGCAACAAGGTTCTGGACCTGATCAAGCACATGAATGCTGTTGACCATAAATAATTTACCTCATGGCTGAAATCTTTTAAATGCTCAGCACCCCACAGCGCGCAGTTGCCCGCTGTGGGGTGCTTTATTTGTAACGTTTTCCTTCTGACAGTCCGGCGATTGTTCGGCTGTTGCCCGCACAGGGGTTTCAGCTTTGCCGGGGGTTGCCGCAAACAAAAAAGGAATGTCGGCTGACTGCGCAACATTCCTTTTATTTTCCAGATTAACAGGCGGCCGGCTTCACTGCTTGCTGAAGCTCATGACGACCGATTTACCGCCGGATACATTGCCTTGCTCGCATTCGAGGTTTTTGACCGCGTCAAGATTCGTGATGATACAGGGAGAAATCGTGCTGTAGCCTTTTTCCGTGATCGCCTGGAGATCCATCTCCATTACTTTTTCCCCTGCGGCGACATGCTGGCCGACCTCTACATGACAGGTGAAGCCTTCGCCGTTCAATTTTACGGTGTCGATTCCAAGGTGAACCAGCACTTCGATCCCATCGTCGCTTTCTATTCCGATTGCGTGAAGCGTATGCGCGATTTGTACGATTGTTCCGGATACGGGCGAATAAACCCCGTTTTCCGAAGGAAGGATCGCAATTCCGTCGCCTAGTATTTTATCGGCAAATACAGGGTCGGGTACTTCGGTTATTAGAATAGCGTTTCCGGTTTGCTGAGCTAAAATGGTTTGTTTCTTATTTCTGCCGAATAATTGCATGATAGACCTCCGATGTTGATTTCAACGAATGAAAATAATAAAGATCGTTTCCCTTCCCCTTTTGGGGGAGGGAAACGAAAAGGAGAGATGGATCAGGCCGTAGCGTGGTCGTGGACGGGAAGGTATTTTTTCATTGCGTCAACCAAAAGCTCCGCCTTTGTGCCGACGATGACCTGGGTAACCTGGGTGCCCGCTTTCATGACGCCGGAAGCGCCGAGCGCCTTAAAATCTTTTTCGTTCAACTCCTTGTTGCTGACAAGGGTCAGGCGGATGCGGGTGATGCAGGAATCGATCTCCTTAATATTCTCTGCACCGCCGAGCGCCGCTATGTATTTCTTCGCAATATTATCGAAGCCCTGATCTTCAACCAGCGCGGAGAAGTTGCCGGTTTCCTCGTCGTCTTCACGACCCGGTGTTTTCAGGTTGAATTTCTTGATGAAGAAGACGAACAGGAAGAAATAAATAACAGCGAATACAAGGCCGACCGGGATAATCATCCAGCCGTTTGCCGCCTTGGTCCAGTTGATGAGATAATCGAAAAGTCCTGCAGAGAAGGTGAAGCTGTCGCGGATGCCGAGTATGTTGCAAACCACCAGGGAAAGACCTGTCAGAACGGCATGCAGAACAAAAAGGACAGGTGCGAGGAACATGAACATGAATTCGATCGGCTCTGTTACGCCGGTCAGAAACGCGGTCAGCGCAACGGAGAAAAGAGCGCCGCCGACAATTGCTTTATTTTCTTTCCTGGCGCATACATACATGGCCAGGGCGGCCGCGGGAAGTGCAAACATCATGATTGGGAAGAAACCGGCGGTAAATACGCCGCCATGGGGGTCGCCGGCAAAAAATCTCCACAGGTCGCCGGAGACGGTTTTGCCGTCCGCGCCCGTGTAGGTGCCGAAGTTAAACCATACAGCCGTGTTCACAACGTGATGCAGGCCGAAGGGCAGGAGCAGTCTGTTCAGTGTGCCATAGATGAATTCGCCGAGTCCGCCGCTGCCGGTCATCCAGTTTGCCGCCGCGTCCAGACCTTTTTGGAAGGTCGGCCATACGGTGCCGAGCAGGCCGCCGATTACAAGGGAGCAGCCGCCCGTGACGATCGGAACGAAGCGTCTGCCGCCGAAGAACGCGAGCCAATCGGGCAGCTTGGCGCTGTGGAACCGGTTGTAGCACAGACCGGCGATGACCCCGGCGATGATTCCGCCGAAATGCGCCATGTTGATTTCGGTGATTCCTTCGGGAAGACCCGCCGCCGGCATGAAAAAGCTGCCGATCTGCAGGGCATGGTTGACGGCCTGGCCGGCCGCGTTGAGTACGAAATAGGCGACCGCTCCGGCCAGACCCGCAGCGCCGTTATTGTCTTTTGCAAGACCTACCGCAATACCGATTGCGAATAAGAGGGGAAGATTGCTGAACAGGGCGTTGCCGGAATCCGCCAGAAGGGGAATGTTGAGCATGTCACTCTGCCCCAGCCTGAGAAGAAGACCTGCGATCGGCAGCGATGCAATCGGCAGCATCAATGCCTTGCCAAGTTTTTGTAGTGCCGCTAAAACTTTTTGCATTGTTTTTCCTCCTAAAAATATTTTGAATCGAGTTCCCTCGAATGGGTCACAACTGTTTCAGCTTTTCAATATCGACCGCAATAAAAGCGATTGCGTCCTCGCTGAGCTGGACTTCCATCTCCCTGTGAATCATTTTCGCGACCTGCAGCGCCGTCCGGTAGGAATCGAGCATGTTCAGCTTGACTTGCTGGTTCAGTTTCATGACGATCGGATTGTGGTTGACGGTCAGCGTAACCAGACAGTGCAGGGAAAGCAGAAAGCTTTTCGCGGGCGCGTGGGTGTTGTCAAGCCTTTTGCCGAGGGCGTTTCCCACTATGCTGAGTATTTCGCTGTAGACGCGGGTGCTTTTCATGGCGGAACGGATGTGCCGGTTCTTTCTGGCGGAGTAGAGGTGGAGTGCAATAAAGCCTGTTTCACCGTCCCCAATTTCCACGCCGATACGCTCTTTGATGATTTCGGCTGCGATCTGTGCGGTTTCGTATTCCCTGCTGTAAAGGATCGCGATTTCGCCGCAGAACGGATTGTCGATCGGTAAACCCATATGTAAGCATTCTACCGCAAAGGTGATATGATCCAGTAAAGCGCCGTAAAGCTTGCTGTTGTCTATGTGAAGCCTTTCGCGCGCCACCTCTACAATTTCTCTGGTGACTTCCTCCACCTGCTGGACCTGGGAGTCGATCTGTTTCAATTTTGCGGAATTGACGCTGTCGTCATGGATATAAAAAATTTTCCGGTCTTCCGAAATGTCCTGGATTTTTTCTCCTATCCTTTTGCCGAAGCCGATTCCTTTGCTCATAAGGACAACCTGATTTTCTTCTTCGTCCTGAGCCAGGACTGCGTTGCTGTTCAAAACCTTAGCTACCCTGTAATTCATTTACATCCCCTCAATTTGAATTTTGATTGAAACGGCGGCTCGCTCAATACAGGCAGACGGCCGCAAGCCTGCCTGGATACGCCGGATGAAAAGAGAAGCCGCAAGCCGGATTTCGTCAGAATTCTCACACAAAAACAAAAGGCACAAACTGCCATGAAAATTAAAATTCCATGAAAGTTTATGCCTGATCGAATCAGTTACACACTCTTAATATTCTTTTAACAACTTCTATTATAACGGTCACATCAGATTTGTCAATATAAAATTAAATTAAATCCATAAATTTTATTTTTAAATTTACAATTCATTGTTGAATTTAACCATTTTTTTACGTAATTTTTAATTCTTATGCACAACTATTTGCTGAATTTTTTTTTGTAAAACGCTAGCCGGAAGTCGGCGGCTTATTTCATCGTTACAGCTTAAAACAAAGTAGTTTTATAACAAGATAGCTAAAATTATTCAATATATACCATTGTTTATTACAAATAATTTACTAAAGTATTGATATTTTAGGAAATTGTGATATGATAAATTTAAGCTTAAGGAACGATGAAACCCAGAAGGGAGTTGTTTAAAATGCAAAAGGAAACTGCATCAAATAACGGGAATCTGCCGCTTTATTTGTTCCATCAGGGAACCAACATAAAAGCTTATGAATTTCTGGGAGTACATAAAGCAGAAAAAGACGGAAAAGAAGGCATGATTTGCCGTGTTTGGGCGCCGAATGCCAAAGAGGTTTCCGTAGCCGGGGACTTTAACGGCTGGCAGCCGGAGGATTATCCCATGGAGAAGATCAGCGGCGGCGTCTGGGAGTGTTTTCTGCCGTTTGTCATGCAGCAGTATCAGGCCTACAAATTCAGTGTGGTCGGCGCCGACGGAAAACAGACCTTTAAAAGTGACCCCTATGCCTATCATTTTGAAACGCGTCCGGGCAACGCCTCTAAATACTATGATATTGAGGGCTATAACTGGAACGACACCGCTTGGATGAAGCATACGGCGGTGAAAAAGCATTACGGCCAGCCGGTGAATATCTATGAGCTTCACATTGGTTCCTGGAGAAGATATCCGGACGGCAACGCGTTTTCCTACGATAAACTCGCCGACGAGCTTGTTCCCTATGTAAAAAGCATGGGCTACACGCATATTGAGCTGATGCCGGTTACGGAGCATCCGTTCGACGGCTCCTGGGGGTATCAGGTCACGGGATATTTCGCCCCGACCTCTCGGTACGGGGAGCCGAAGGAATTTATGAGCTTTGTGGAAAAGTGCCACAAGGCGGGGATCGGCGTGATCATGGATTGGGTCCCGGCCCATTTTCCCAAGGATGAGTGCGGGCTTGCCCGGTTCGACGGCACGCCCTGCTACGAGTACGGCGACCCGCGCAAGGGCGAGCACAAGGAGTGGGGGACGCTGGTTTTTGATTACGGGCGCAACGAGGTAATCAGCTTCCTGATTTCCAGCGCGGTGTTCTGGATCGAAAAATACCACATCGACGGAATTCGCGTTGACGCGGTCGCGTCCATGCTGTATCTTGATTACAGCCGCAAGGACGGGGAGTGGACCCCCAACAAGAACGGCGGCCATGAAAATCTGGAAGCGGTCGCGTTTCTGCAGAAGCTGAACGAGTCCGTGTTCGGCCTTTTCCCGGATGTGATGATGATCGCGGAGGAATCCACCTCCTGGCCGATGGTATCCAAGCCAACGTACTGCGGAGGGCTGGGCTTCAATTACAAATGGAACATGGGCTGGATGAACGACATGCTCCATTATATGTTGCTTGACCCGGTTTACCGCAAATTCAATCACGACAATATTACCTTTTCGTTCGTTTATGCCTTTTCCGAAAACTTTATTCTGCCGATTTCCCATGACGAGGTCGTTTACGGAAAGCGTTCCCTGATCGACAAAATGCCGGGCGAAGAAGCGCAGAAATTCGCGGGCGTGCGGGCGTTCATGTGCTATATGATGGCGCATCCCGGGAAAAAGCTGATTTTTATGGGGACCGAATTCGGCCAGCGCAACGAGTGGAATTACGAGCAGGGCCTCGACTGGCTCCTGCTGAATAAGCCCGAGCATCAGGTACTGAACGATTTCTTCAAAAGCCTGAACCATTTCTATCTGGAAACCCCGGCCCTGTGGGAGGTCGATTTTTCCTGGGAAGGCTTCTCGTGGATATCCAACGACGATTATACGCAGAGCGTCATCGCGTTCCGCCGTATTGACAAATCGGGAAACGAGGTCCTTGCCGTCTGTAATTTCCTGCCTGTAGAGCGCGATTTCTATTCCATCGGGGTGCCGTATGAAGGAATCTATACGGAGATTTTTTCTTCCGACCGGGCTGAATTCGGCGGGAGCGGAATCACGAACGGCAGCAGCATCCGTTCCAGCGCAAAACCGATGCACGGGTTCGAGCAGTCCGTCGAGCTGACGCTTCCCCCGCTTTCGGTGATTTTTCTGAAATGCCGCCGCAAAGCGAGAAAAACCGTAAAATCCGAGGCGCCTGCACAAAAAATAAAAATGACACGCAAAACGGCAAAAAAATAAAATCATAATCAGGGAGGAGCAGAAAATGTTGCCAAAACAAGAGGTGGTTGCCATGCTGCTGGCCGGCGGTCAGGGCAGCAGACTTGGCGTATTGACAAAATACCTTGCAAAACCGGCGGTGCCCTACGGGGGCAAATACCGCATTATTGACTTCCCGCTTTCCAACTGTGTAAACTCCGGAATCGAAACGGTGGGTGTGCTGACGCAGTACCAGCCGCTTGTACTGAACGAATACATCGGGAGCGGCCAGCCGTGGGACCTGGACAGCATCAACTCCGGGGTGCGTGTTCTTCCGCCTTACCGGCGCGGCAGAAAATCGGACTGGTACAAGGGTACGGCGAATGCGATCTATCAGAATATCCCGTACATAGAGCGCTACAATCCCGAATACGTCGTCGTGCTTTCCGGCGATCATATTTATAAGATGGATTATTCCAAAATGATTGCCTACCATAAGGAAAAGGAAGCCGACTGCACCATTGCCGTCATAGAGGTCCCGCTGGAAGAGGCGTCCCGATTCGGTATCCTCAACACGCATGAGGACGCTTCGATCTATCAGTTCGACGAAAAGCCGAAGGTGCCGAAGAGCAATCAGGCCTCCATGGGCATTTATGTGTTTACCTGGAGCAAGCTGCGCAAATATCTGGAAGCGGACGAAGCAAACCCGAAATCTTCCAACGATTTCGGAAAAGATGTTTTGCCGGCCATGCTGAACGCCGGTGAGCGGATGTTCGCGTACCGCTTCGAGGGCTACTGGAAGGACGTCGGGACGATCGACAGCCTGTGGGAATCCAACATGGATCTGCTGAACCCGAAAATCCCGCTTGACCTGAGCGAGGAAAACTGGAAAATCTATTCCCGGAACCCGGTCCTGCCCCCGCACTATATCGCAGGCGGGGCAAAGGTGCAGAATTCGCTTGTCGCGGAGGGCTGCAACGTGTACGGTGAAATCGACTTTGCCGTGCTGTTTTCGGGAGTCTACATTGCCCCGGGAGCGGTGGTGAAGGACTCCATCATCATGCCTGGCTCCCGGGTGGAGGAAAATGCGATTGTCCAGTACGCAATCGTATCCGAAAACGCCGTGATCGGCAAGGGAGCCGTTGTGGGCGCGCGGCCGGAGGACATTGAAAATAAGGATGAGTGGGGCGTTGCCGTTGTGGGTGACGGCTGTGTCATTGCCCCCGGTACGACCGTGCCGCCCAAAGGGATGATTGACGCCGACACACTGGCAGAGGAGGCGGGAAAATAATGCGCGGAAACAATGTGCTTGGACTGATTTTTTCAAATGTGCATGAGGAACGGCTCCGGGAGCTGACCGAAAAACGGACGATGGGTTCCGTGCCGTTCGGCGGCAGATACCGGCTGATTGATTTTTCGCTTTCCAACATGGTGAATTCGGGAATTAACAAGGTCGGCGTAATTACCAAAAGCAACTACCAGTCCTTATTGGATCATCTCGGTTCCGGAAAGGCGTGGGATTTGTCCCGCAAAAGGGAGGGGCTTTTTATTCTGCCCCCTTTCGGCGGAGAGTGCAGCGTGTCCAACAGCCGGATCGAGTCCCTTTCCGCCATCAATACTTTTCTTTTCAATTCAAGGGAAGAGTTTGTAATCGTTTCCGACAGCGATGTGGTCTGTAACATCGATTTTATCGACGTGATGTCCTCCCATCTCAAGCATAACGCGGATATCACGGTCATTTACCGTTCCGGGAAGCTGCCTGAAAAAATCTGCGATCCCACGGTCTATACCATCGACCCGGACAACCGCGTACGCGACATGCTGATCAACCCGCGCATCGACGGCGAGTGCAACTACGGCCTGAGCATGCTGCTGATGAAGAGGGAAACCCTGATGAAGATCGTTTCCGACTGCGTCAGCCGCAACCTGTATAATTTCAAGCGCGATTTTCTGCAACGAAATATTTCCAATTACAAAATTTTCGCCTATGAATTCAAGGGCTTTACCCAGACGATCTGTTCCATGAATTCCTATTTTGAAGCCAACATGTCCCTGATGCTGCCAACGGTACGGTCGGAGCTGTTTAACGCAGACAGGCCGATTTTCACAAAGGTGCGCGACGATATGCCCGCGCGCTACGGGCTTGGTTCCATTGTAACCAATTCCCTGATTGCCGACGGCTGCGTGATTGACGGTACGGTGGAGAACTGCGTATTGTTCCGCGGCGTCCGCGTCGGCAAGGGGACAAAGCTCGAAAACTGCGTGGTTATGCAGGACAGCGTCATCGGCCCGAACTGTAAGCTCAACTATGTCGTCATGGATAAGGACGTCGTTATTAAAAACGACCGTTCGCTTCTCGGCTTCCAGTCCTATCCCGTTTTTATCAGCAAGGGCAGCGTGGTCTGATGCGATCGGAACCGACATTTCAGTTAGGGAGGCTTAAAAATGAAAGTATTATACTGCACCAGTGAAGCAAGGCCCTTTGCGGCCACCGGCGGACTGGGGGAGGTGGCGGGTTCCCTGCCGCAGGCGCTCCGACTCCGGCTGATCGGCTGCCGCGTGGTGATGCCGCTTTACGAGGATATTCCGCAGGAGCTGCGGGAAAACATGAAATTTATCACAAGCCTTTCCGTACCGGTCGCCTGGCGCCGCCAGTACTGCGGCGTGTTTGAGGCAAAGGTCGGCGGGGTGATCTACTATTTGATCGACAACCAGTACTATTTCAAGCGCCACGGCCTGTACGGCCATTACGACGACGCGGAGCGCTTTGCGTTTCTGTCGCGCGCGGCTCTTGAAATGCTTCCGTATATTGATTTCAGGCCCGACGTTATTCACTGCAACGACTGGCAGTCGGCGCTGGTACCGATTTATTTCAGCATCTTTTATGCAAATAATGATTGGTACAAGGGCATAAAAACGATTCTCACGATTCACAATATTCAGTATCAGGGAAA
>UREO01000081.1 GCA_900546895.1 uncultured Oscillospiraceae bacterium | reverse complement strand
GACAATAAGCATACCACTTTTTTACCCTTCACATCAACCTTATTGAACATAGCGGCCGCAACAGCCACCGCACCCGCCCCCTCGGCAATCAGCTTCTGCTGCTCAATCAGCGTAAGAATCGCCGTGGCGATCTCGTCGTCCGTAACCGTGACCACCTCGTCGACATACTTGCTGCAGATATCGAAGGTCGTGTCCCCCGGACATTTTACCGCGATTCCGTCCGCAAAGGTAGAAACGCATTTCAGGGCCTCCACCTGCTTGTCAGCGAGCGCCTGCACCATGCTGGGCGCGCCGCTAGCCTGTACGCCGTACACCTTGCAGTTGGGGTTCAGCGACTTGACGGCGTAGGCAACGCCGGAAATCAGCCCGCCGCCACCGACCGGGACGATCACCGCGTCCACATCCGGCATCTGATTCAAAATTTCCAGCCCGATGGTCCCCTGGCCGGCGATCACCTGTGTGTCGTCAAACGGATGGATAAAGGTCGCGCCGCTTTCTTCCCGCAGCTCACAGGCCTTCTGATACGCGTCGTCGTAGACTCCCTTGACCAGACAGACCTCGGCCCCGTAGCTTTTGGTCGCCTCCACCTTGGAAATCGGTGCGCTGTCCGGGATACAGATCAGCGACCGGATTCCGTTTTTTGCGGCGGCAAGCGCCACGCCCTGCGCGTGGTTACCGGCGGAACAGGCGATCACGCCCTTTGCCTTTTCTTCCTCGCTCAGCTGAGATATTTTGTAGTATGCGCCGCGCACCTTGAACGAACCGGTTATCTGAAGATTTTCGGTCTTCAGATAGATCTGGCTTTCCGGATTGATGAGCGGTGCGTGAATTAATGCCGTCTCGCGGATGACGTCCTTTAAAACATAGGCGGCGTGGTAAATCTGATCTAAAGTTAGCAAGCTGCTATCCCCCAACGTATTATTATTTCATCATAGCCATTGCGCCGGTGCGCAGGATTTTCAGGACATGATACGGATTGTACAGTTCAATAAAAGAGTTGATGGTGTTCGCGTCGCCGGTCAGCTCCATGATCATGGAATCCGGCTGTACATTTAAAATTGCGGCATGGAACACATTCGCGATTTCCACCAGCTTTTCGCTGTTCTGCAGGTTCCGCTCCACCTTCAAAAGCAGATGCTCACGCACGACGGCCTCTTCCCGGTTGAGCACGGTCACTTCCTCAATGTCGACCAGCTTGCTTACCTGTTTATCCACCTGGCGGACAATGCGGTCGTCGCCCGAAACAACGATCAGGATGCGGGAGTATTCCGTGTTTTCCGTCTGAGCCGCGACAATGCTTAAAATGTTGTAGCATCGGCGGCTGAACAGCCCGGCGATACGCAGAAGAACGCCCGGATTATTTCTGGCGAGTACGGACAATACATATTCTTTATCGTTATCATGATTCATTATAATCTGTCGCTCCTCACATTTCAAGAATCGGATTTTCCACCGAGCCGCCCGCCGGTACCATGGGCAGCACATTGACGTCCGGATTGATATGGCAGTTGATCAGGACCGGTTCCCGCAAGGCGAGCGCCTGCTTCAGCACCGGCTCGATTTCGCTTCTGCGGCTGATGGTAAACGCCTTCACGCCGAACGCCTGTGCCAGCATTTCATAATTGGTCGTTTTGTCCAGCGTTGTCTGTGAAAAGCGGCTGCCGTAGAAAAGCTTTTGCCACTGGCGCACCATCCCGAGCACCTGATTGTTGAAAACCAGCTCGATCACCGGGATATTGTATTGCGCCGCGGTGGAAAGCTCGTTGCAGTTCATATGGAAGCTTCCGTCGCCCGCGATGTTGACAACGCGTTTGTCGGGGTTCGCGACCTGCGCGCCGATCGCCGCGCCGAGACCAAAGCCCATGGTCCCCAGTCCGCCCGAGCTGACGAAGTGCCGGGGGGTGCGGAACCGGTAGAACTGCGCCGTCCACATCTGATGCTGACCGACCTCGGTAACGAGGATCGCTTCGGAATCCGTCAGGCGGTCAAGAGTTTCCAGAACCTCCTGCGGCAAAACCTCTTCGTCGGACGTACTTTCCTGCACCAGCGGATACAACGTCTTCCACTCCGCAATTTCCTCCATCCACAGCTTGTGCTGGCGCTGGGGAAGCATCCCGTTCAGGTGCGCCAGAATTTCTCTGGCGTCACCCTTCATCTTTAAATCCACGTCGATATTTTTATTAAATTCCGCCGTATCGATCTCGATCTGAATAATCGGGCAATGCCGTGCGAACAGGGTCGCGTTGCACAGCACGCGGTCGGAAAAGCGTGTTCCCACGGCAATCAGCAGGTCGCAGTTTTTAATGGCGAGGGCCGCTGTGTTCGTCCCGTGCATCCCCAGCATCCCGATATAACGCGGGTCGGTCTGGTCGTAGCCGCCCTGACACATTAGTGAAGAGGAAACGGGCGCGTCGAGAAGCTCCGCAAATTTTTTCAGCTCCCCGTAGGCTTCCGCGGCAATGACCCCACCGCCCGTATAGATAAACGGCCTTTCGCTCGCGCGGAGCATCTCCAAAGCCTGCTCGAAGCGCTCCGCCAAGGGAAAGTCTCCCCTTGGCGCCGGAAGCGGCGGCTGCGGCGTATATTCATATTTCTGCGCCGTTACGTCCTTTGGAATATCTACAAGCACCGGCCCTTTCCGGCCCGTACCGGCAATCATAAACGCCTTGCGGATCGTATCGGCCAGATCCTCGATGTTTTTCACCAGATAATTATGCTTGGTGACCGGCATGGTGATGCCGGTGATATCCACCTCCTGAAAGCTGTCCAGCCCCAGAAGGTCGCAGCTTACGTTGCCGGTAATCGCGACCATCGGGACCGAATCCATATAAGCGGTGGCAATCCCCGTGACAAGGTTGGTCGCGCCCGGGCCGGACGTTGCGATGCAGACCCCCGTTTTTCCGGTCGACCGTGCGTAACCGTCCGCCGCGTGGGCCGCGCCCTGCTCGTGGGCGGTACGGATATGGTTGATCTTATTCCTGTACTCGTAAAGCGCGTCGTAAATATTCAGCACCGCCCCGCCCGGATAGCCGAAAACCGTATCCACGCCCTGCTCCAGCAGACATTCCATAATGATCTGCGCTCCTGTTAACTGCATTCGTATTCCTCCTTAAAAACATATCTTCCTCAAATAAAATAAAAAAAGCCTTCGCCCCTGCATAGAGGCGAAGACTTGACTTCGCGGTACCACTCTAAATTCGCCGGAGAACCGGCATCTCAGCATGCATCAAACAATGCACTCCCCTGTAACGGTGGGAAACCGGGCGTACTTACTTAGCGACTGTTCAGCTGCCTGCTCCGGGGTGATATCCTGCATTCGCCGCACCGTCTTTCACCTGCCGACGGCTCTCTGTGAGCGGAAAGGATGCATTCTGTCCCCATCTGCGCATTTTTGTTATTAGTTTATAGCATATTATATTCCGTCCTGCTTGTCAAGTGTTTTATCAGGGCATGTTTGTAAAAGAAAGGACCCTGCCTGCTTCGGATAAAATTATTTGACCGCATCGGCCGAACTCATGGCGGAATCTTTCCAGCGCGGCACAATGACCGGCTCTACCTGTTGATCGGTATCATAAGGCATGATGGCAGGACTTACGGGCTGATTCGTAAAGTACGGCATGACGGACGGTTCCAAACTTCCCGCGGAAGCTGCGCCGCTTTTCGTTACGCCCGGCACTGCGGCAGCGGAAGCCGGCCCGCAAATCGTCAGCATCACCGCCCACAGTATCAGAATATCCGATGCCTTTTTCATACGCTCATCCCTTTCAAAAGTATGTGCAGCTTTCCCAGTTGCAATCCGGCTTTACAGGTTCTTTATTTGAGCCAATACTCGCTTCCGTCGCTTTTTCTGTCCATATATCCCAGATCAATCAGGCTGCGGCGCAGGGTGGAATAATCTTCCGGATAAATCCCCTTTAGAATTCCGTTGACATCCATTTCCGTATAGTGTTTTCCCTTTTCAAACTGGCCCGCTATTTTTTTAAAAATAACCGCTTTTTTCTTCGCTTTGGAAGAAATCACTTTTAGTTTTAAGGGTTCTAACGAACTGAAAACATTCTTCAATATTTTTTCTTCCTCTTCCGGCGTGACATCAATCGTTTCCATATTTATCCTCCTATATTCACTATTATTAATTTTACCTTGCATTTAAAAAATGTCAAGCAGACATGATATAATTTCCAAATTACGGCATTTCCAGTTGATTCTGCAACAAGAATGCGTTTCTCCCCTGCCTTCGCGTGGGAAAAACGCATTCTATTTCACAAGCTGAAATGAAATCGCTATAGATCATCACTGTTCTTACCGGGCTGCCGGAGTGAATAAACCAGGGGAAAACCGATCATAATAAAAAAGAAGGAGTGAAAAAAATGTTAGATAAAATCGCATTGCTCTTGGTTATCATCGGCGGTCTGAACTGGGGTTCCATCGGTATTTTCCAGTTCGACTTTGTTTCATGGATCGGCGGCGGTCAGGCCGGAATGTTCAGCCGGATCATTTATGTACTGGTTGCAATCGCTGCAATCTGGTGTATTTCACTGCTGTTCAGGGACGACGAGGCCGTCCGCGAAACCACATAACGGAGGCCCTCCCGAGAAAATGGGAGGGCTTATTTTTTGCTATCTGTTGTTGCCCGGAATATTGTCCTCAGGTATGGCTTCGACAGAATCTTTTTCTTTTCCGGCCGATGATCCGCTGGTTTTCCATTCGTCGGACGATGTTTTATCGTCCTTCTTGGGATAAACGCTGTTCACATTCTCACCGAGGCAGTTCATATCGGTAAGACTGCATTTTTTTTCATCATTTTCGGTGTCGCCGTTCATGTTCGTAATGCTGTATTTCTTACTCATGAGTTTCTCCTCTTTTCCATAGCATTGTCCTCAGGGACATTTTTACTATTCCCAAAGCGGATGGCGTTATACCGGCCCTTTCAGAAAAGCCTTTCACGCAAAAGCCGGAAAAACGCGCCGAAAAACAACAAGCACACCGTTTCATGTCATACGAAACGATGTGCCTGTTGCTATGGTGTGTGTCGAAACATGGAATAAGTAAAGGAGTAATCAAAAATTAATTTCAGAGCTTTTTCTCTGAAGCGACATCCTGTGCGGACTCGGCGATCTCCTCCAGACTCTGGTTGGCGCTGGAGCCGACCGCTGCTACGACCGCACCCTCTACCAGGGGGCAGTCGAGCATCCGTATTTTTCGTTCGGGCATATTTTCAATCACCATCTCCGCCGTCATGACCGCGCTGCCCATATCCATCAGGATCACTGCGCCGTCATCGGTATACACGGAGTCTATGGCTGTACTGATTTTTTCAAAGCTGGTGCCAAAGGTACCGTCTTCAAGGCCCCCGGCCGGAACCACCGGCGCGTCGGCCGCCATCATCTTTGCCAGTTCGGCAACGCCTTCGGCAAGCTTTTGGCTGTGGGATACAATGATAATTCCTACCATATTTAACCTTTCCTGTCTGAAACAGCTTATAACATTCTGTTGATTACTTTCAGCATTAAGCAGGAAGAGGTTGCTCCCGGGTCCTGATGTCCAAGGCTTCTTTCCCCAAGGTAGCTGGCCCTTCCCTTTGTTGCAATAATGGTTTTGGTATATTCAACGCCCTTTTCCGCGGCTTCCACCCCCCGGGTGAGCGCAGCCTTAAAGTCGTTATTTTCCGTATAGCTTTTTTTAATGGCATTCAGCGCGGGTATCAGGGCGTCCAGCATGGTCTTTTCGCCTTCGTGCGCCTTTCCCCTCATTTCGATTCCGCCGATGGCGGCTTCCAGCGCGGCAATAAAGTCGCTGCCGTCTATTTCGGTTTTCGCGCCGATGGCGACGCCGGCCCTCATAAACGCGGTTCCGTAAAGCGGGCCCGAAGCGCCCCCTACGGTGGAAACCAGCGACATGCCGACCGTTTTCAAAATCGACCCGATATCCTTTCCGGAGAGATCGGCCAGTTTCTTTTCTACTTCTTTGAATCCTCTGGCCATATTGATTCCATGGTCACCGTCACCAATGACATTGTCCAGTTCCGTTAAATAATCTTTTTCCATCTGAATTTGCTCGCCGATCTGTTTCAGTATTTCTATTACTTTACTGCTGTCCGTCATAATGATTTCCCTTCCTCAAAAGTATATCCATATCATTCAATAATCAATGATATATATGCAACCAGATGAAAATTATGCGGCGGAACGGTGCGCCCCGCCGCACACAGCAAACCTTATTGTTTGAATGCAGGAGTATCGGCCTTTGCATCGAGAAGCTCCTTGAGCTCTTCGTCAAGGCGGAGCAGGGAAATGGAGAAGCCCGCCATTTCAATGGAGGTCATATAATTGCCGACAAACGTCTTGTAAATTTTGATTTCTTTTTCCGTCAGGTAATCGTGAACCTTATTGTTGGCAATGAAGAGCTCCATCAGAGGCGTCGCGCCGGAGCCGTTGATCATAACCGCAACTTCTTTGCCGCTGTAATCAATGTCCGCTACGATCTTATCCAGAAGCATGGTGACGATTTCATCCGCGCTCCTGATTTTCTCCCTGTGGGTGCCCGGCTCGCCGTGAATGCCGATGCCGATTTCCATTTCGTCCTCGCCGAGCTCGAAACCGGGCTTGCCGGCTGCGGGAACGGTACAGGGCGTCAGGGCCATCCCCATTGTCCTTACATTGTCGACGACCTTTTGCGCTACGCGGTGGACCTCGTCCAGATCCGCCCCGGTTTCGGCCTTTGCGCCCGCAATCTTATGGACAAACACGGTGCCGGCAACGCCGCGGCGCCCGGTCGTGTAAAGGCTGTCCTTGACCGCCACGTCGTCGTTGGTCACCACGTATTTTACGCTGACCCCGTCCGCTTCGGCCATTTCCGCCGCCATTTCAAAGTTCATGACGTCGCCCGTGTAATTTTTCACTACCATGAGCACGCCCTTATCCGTAGCGATGGCTTTGATGCCTTCATAAATCTGATCAGGAGTGGGAGAAGTAAACACGGCCCCCGCTACGGCGCAGTCAAGCATTCCCTCGCCGACATAACCGCCGTGCGCAGGCTCATGTCCACTGCCGCCGCCGCTGATGAGCGCCACCTTGCCTTCTTTTTTGTGAGCCCTGACGACTACATTTCCGCAGTCCAGTTTTCTGATGTGATCCGGATACGCTTTTACCATGCCGACAATCATTTCCTGTTCCACATTGTCCACGCTGTTGATTAACTTCTTCACAAAAAACGCCTCCTGTCATTTATTTTAGTTGATCATTACGGTTACGTTCTGATCTTATTCCAACTCTTTTGTCGCAATAATATCGACCGGCGTACCGCACACATTTTTAATAAGGACTTCCCCGATATGAATCGGGCGCATGACCGTGTGGCGGGAAATCTCTTTCAGGCAATCGAAAATTTTACTCTTTTCGACCGGCCGGGAGGTTTTGACGGAAAGCGGCTGAGTGGTTCCGTACACCTTCATCAGGGCGGTCACCATTCTGGTCGGAAGCGTCAGCTCCTCCTGTGCGTATTTTTTACCGATATTGCAGGTATAGCCCTCGATGGATAAAATCTGATCGCCGTCCACCTCCGCGGTGATCCGGCAGCCCATGGGGCAGCCGATGCAGGTAATTTCTTTTATCATGACTGCTGCGCCTCCACTCTTACAGTGATTTTGTCAGCATTGGCATTTTTCTGCAGATATTCCGGAGTGAATTTCAGCGTCACCATTTCGCCGGGGGTCAAAATCCGGCTCTTTTTCTCAGCTGCCTGAACGTCTCCGACATCTATACAAACCTTTGCATCCTTGTAAACGCCTCTCGGACGGAACATAATGGTGATCGGCTCATCCAGCTTCTTTGAGATATGCTGGGGGACCGCGCCGGATACGCCGAAACCGTTGACCACTTCCAGCGTCTCTTCCTCCTTCGCAAGCTGACCCTGTACATATTTGTAGGCGTTGGCGCCGGCTTTGGCGGATTCCTCGGATACGAAGTCGACCAGATCGTGCACGTGCAGCACGTTCCCGCAGGAGAAAATTCCATCCACGGAGGTCTGGAGATTCTCGTTTACCTCCGCGCCGTTTGTCGCCGGGGAAATCTTTACGCCGGCCATGGTGGACAGCTCGTTTTCAGGAATCAGGCCGACGGAAAGCAGTAGGGTGTCGCACTCGTAATACTTCTCCGTTCCGGGAATGGGCTTGAGCGTTTTGGGGTCGACCTCTGCAACCGTTACGCCTTCCAGGCGTTCCCTGCCGGCGATATCGGTTACCGTATGGCTGAGCAGAAGCGGAATATCGTAATCGTCAAGGCACTGTACAATATTTCTTTTCAGTCCGGCGGAGAAGGGCATCAGCTCCACGCACGCCAGAACCTTTGCACCCAGAAAAGTCATTCTGCGCGCCATAATCAGCCCGATATCTCCGGAACCGAGGATGAGGACGCGCCTGCCGGGCATCAGGCCCTTCAGATTCGTGAATTTCTGTGCGGTTCCCGCCGTGTAAATACCGGAGCATCTCCAGCCCGGTGTGGCGAGGGACCCTCTGGGGCGCTCGCGGCAGCCCATGGCAAGGATGACAGATTTCGCTTTGAAATGTTCCAGCCCCGCGCCCCTGCTGACCGCGGTCACCACCTTGTCCGGGGTGATGTCGATGACCATGGTGTCGCACTGGGAGGCAATGCCGTACTCCAGCACCTTGTCGATATATCTCTGCGCGTATTCCGGGCCGGTGAGCTCTTCCTTAAAGGTGTGGAGCCCGAAGCCGTTGTGGATACACTGCTTCAGAATACCGCCGAGGTTCTCTTCTCTTTCGAGAATCAGAATGTCCCTCGCACCCGCTTCGTAGGCGGAAACCGCGGCCGCCAGACCGGCAGGTCCGCCGCCGATGATCAAAATGTCTACATTACGCATCTTCATGATCCCCTTTCTCAAAAAGGTAACTGTCCAGATATTTGGAGTTCCCTCCGAACTTTGTCACTTCCAGGGGGGATATATGAAGCTCTTCACACAATATTTCCAGGGTTCTTGGGGTACAGAAGCCCGCCTGGCACCGGCCCATTCCGGCTCTTGTCCTTCTCTTGATGCCGTCGACCGATCTCGCCCCGACCGGCCTGCGGATTGCTTCCCTGATTTCAGCCTCCGTTACGGTTTCACATCTGCAGACGACCTTTGCGTAATCCGGGTTGACGGAGATTGCCATTGCCCGTTCTTCGTCTGTCATCTCCCTGAACTTCGGTATTCCTTTTCTGATCGGATTGAAATCATCTTTTTTCTTCGCTCCGAGCTTGTCGGTGATCATATCCGCCAGATACACGGCAATCGCCGGGGACGAGGTCAGTCCCGGGGATTCCACACCCGCCGCGTTGAAGAACATCGGCGCGTCCGGCGCTTCTCCGAGGATAAATTCATTTTTGTCGCAGTGTGCGCGCAGTCCGGAGAAGGTTGTGATATAGTTTCTGGCGGGAATGTGCTCCCAGGTAAGAGAAGCGAATTTCAGAATCTTCGCAAGTCCCTCAGGCGTGGTCCTTGTGTCCGTCTTATCGTCGATATCCTCTGCGGTCGGCCCGATCAGGATGGTTCCGTCCACGGTGGGGGTCACCAGGATTCCCTTTCCCATTTTGGTCGGCAGCTGGAAAATCGACGCGTGGAAGGCGTCGCTGAATTTTTTATCGACAATGTAATATTCGCCTCTGCGGGGGACAATGGTGATTTTATCCCCGGAAACCATATTGTTGATTACGTCGGAATAAAGTCCGGCACAATTCACGACTGCTTTTGCTGTAAAGGTACCAGCCTTGCTTATAACTTTCCATCCGTCTTTTTCTTTTTTTATCGCAGTAACTTCTGCTTCACGGTAGAAATTAACACCGTTCATCGCAGCGTTTTCGGCAAAAGCTTCGGTCAGTTCATAGGGGCAGACAATTCCGCCGTTGGTGACCAGGAGCGCCTCGTACGCCGTGCTGCCAATGTTCGGTTCTCTTTTTCTAAGTTCATCTTGTCCGATAATGCTGAGTCCGGGAACTCCGTTTTCAATTCCCTGCTTTTTTAAAGCAACCAGGCTTTCATGGTCTTCCGGGCTGAAAGAAACAACCAGGGAGGTATTCCATTTATGCGGAACATCCAGCTCTTCGCAGATCTGATCGTACATTTTGTTTCCGAGCACGTTGAACTTTGCTTTTTGGGTACCGGGATGCGCATCATAGCCGCCGTGAATAATCGCGGTATTTGCCTTACTTTGACCGTTGCTGATATCATCGGTTTTTTCCAGCAAGGCAATGTTCAGGTTGTATCTTGACAATTCTCTGGCTACTGCGCAACCCACGACACCTCCGCCGATGACGATTACATCTAGCATTTTGTGAACACCACTCTTTAATTTATTTGGAATTTTTAAAATAATGCAGGGGCAAATTTTATTCGCCCCTGCAAATATTTTATCAATTCATCGCTAGGTACTTACAAGGCATATTAACTCTTTAATATAACCTGATACAACCATGAATTACCACGGAATTGCCGCGTATAAGAA
>UREO01000080.1 GCA_900546895.1 uncultured Oscillospiraceae bacterium | reverse complement strand
GTATAAAGGCACCGAATTATGTTACTTGGTGCAACCACAGAAATGTGGCTGTTTTTTTATATTCTAAAGTTAAAGTAGAAAGGATGAATGCTTCTTGGTGAAACAACAAAAAGCAGAGGCCGCGCAACAGAAAAATATTCATATTCAGGAATTCCTTGATATGATCTCACCGTCTGTCGTCAAATTTAATACGGATTATTTCATTTGTGGCAATACATTCCGCTGTGTGTGGGCTTTACGCGAGTACCCCACATCCACCGATGAACAGGCAATTCTGCGGCATCTTGGAGAAAAGGACGGCATCACTTTGAAAATTTATACCCGGCATGTCACGCCATACGAGGAAAAGAAAATCATCAGTAACGCGGCTAACAAAAACCGTATGAAAAAGAGCAACACAAACGATCTGCAGGAAACCATAACAGCCGAAGACAATCTGCGGGATGTTGCACAAATCGTAACGGCCACACACCGCAACCGCGAGCCACTCATCCATACCGCGGTCTATATTGAGCTGTTCTCCCACAGCCTTGATGAACTCAAGCTGCTCCAGACAGAAGTTTTGGCGGAGCTGATCCGCAGCAAGCTCAATGTCGACCGGCTCCTGCTCCGCCAGCAGCAGGGATTTCTTTGCGTGATGCTTTCCGGGTGGAACGTGTTCGGCGACCAGTTTGAGCGCGTCCTTCCCGCGTCGTCGGTCGCAAACCTGTATCCCTTCGCCTATTCCGGAAAAACCGATATCCACGGTTTTTATCTGGGACGGGATAAATACGGAAGCAATATTCTTGTAGACTTCAATCAGAGGGCGGACGACAAAACCAACGCCAACATCCTGATTCTCGGCAATTCCGGTCAGGGAAAAAGTTACCTGTTAAAGCTCATTCTGTGTAACTTACGGGAAGCTGGGATGAATATTATCTGTCTCGACCCCGAAATGGAATTTGAGGAGCTTACCAATCACCTCGGCGGCTGTTTTATCGATCTGATGACCGGAGAATACATCATCAATGTTCTGGAACCCAAGGCGTGGGATGAACAGGCCGTGCGTTCGGGAGCCTTCCATGGACGGACTGGTCCCGCGGAACATTCAGCCAAGGAATCCGGGGACGGTGAATTCATCCCGCAGGCTTTCCTGAAATCATCCAAGCTCAGCCAGCACATCAGCTTCCTCCGGGATTTTTTCCAGACCTATAAAGAGTTCGACGACCGGCAGATCGATACCATAGAAATTATGCTTGGCAAGCTATACGACAAGTGGAAAATCACCGATCAGACGGATTTCAGTAAGCTTAAGCCGAACGATTACCCGATTCTCTCCGATTTATATGACCTGATTGAAGCAGAATATAAAGGATTTGACGAAAGCAGACGGCAGCTGTACACAGCTGATACGCTCCGTGAGATCTGCCTTGGACTCCACTCCCTGTGCAAGGGAGCGGAGTCCAAATTTTTTAATGGGCACACCAATATTACAAGCGGTAGATTTATTACCTTTGGTGTCAAAGGGCTGCTTCAGGCTTCGAAAAATCTTCGCAATGCCCTGCTGTTTAATGTTCTTTCCTACATGAGCAACGAGCTGCTTACCACCGGGAACACAGCGGCCAGCATCGATGAGTTTTACCTGTTCCTGTCAAACCTGACTGCGGTGGAATATGTCCGGAATTTTATGAAGCGTGTGAGAAAGAAAGACAGCGCGGTCATCCTTTCCTCACAGAATCTGGAGGATTTCAATCTGGATAGAATCCGCGAATACACGAAACCTCTGTTCAGCATACCAACCCATCAGTTCCTGTTTAACGCGGGCAGTATTGACGCCAAATTCTATACGGATACCCTGCAGCTGGAGCAAAGTGAATATAACCTGATCCGATATCCACAGCGCGGCGTGTGCCTTTATAAATGCGGGAATGAGCGGTACAACCTCATGGTCACAGCCCCGAAGTACAAGGAAAAGCTGTTCGGAAAGGCGGGCGGAAGATAACCTTACCGGAATCCGCTTTGAGGGGATGATGAATCAATATGCGGATGAAGGATCAGCGCTTTGGCATCGAAATCGAGCTGACCGGGATTACCCGAAAGACGGCAGCTGGAATTGCGGCCGAATATTTTGGAACATCCGTCAGCTCCGACGGTACCGGGTACGATATTTACAGTGCTCTGGACAATCAGGGACGCAAATGGAAATTCATGAGCGACTCCAGCATCACGGCGCAGAAAAAATCCGGTGGACAGACCGTCGACGCGTCCAGTGAATACAGGACAGAGATGGTCAGTCCAATCTGCCTCTATGAAGACATTGAACCCATTCAGGAGTTAGTGCGAAAGCTTCGGAGAGCTGGAGCCATCGCAAACGAGAGCTGCGGGATTCACGTTCATGTGGACGCCTCTCCCTTTAATGCCAACGCTCTCCGGAATATTACCAATATCATGGCAAGCAAAGAAGATTTGATTTACAAGGCTCTGCAGGTTACCGTGGCCCGCCAGCATCGTTGGTGCAAGCCAGTGGATACCCGTTTCCTGGAGGAATTGAACCGGAAAAAACCGAAAACGCTGAATGAGGTCAATCACATTTGGTACAATGGTCGGGACAGAAGCAACATCCATTATGACGACAGCCGGTACCACTGCCTGAACCTGCACAGCGTATTCCAGAAAGGGACAGTGGAATTCCGCCTGTTTAATTCCACTACCCACGCCGGGAAAATCAAGGCGTATATCCAGCTGTGTCTTGCCATATCCGCGCAGGCACTCAACCAAAAGTGTGCAAGGAGAAAAAAGACGCAGACAACGAATGAAAAGTATACTTTTCGCACATGGCTTTTACGTTTGGGGCTCATTGGGGATGAGTTCAAAACCGCCCGCCTGCATCTTCTGGAGCATCTTGATGGGTGCATCGCGTGGAAGGACCCCCAACAGGCAGAACGCCAGAAGGAGCGGATACGGCAGAGAAAGGAACAGGAAACCGCACGTCAGAATCAAATGCAGGAGGAAGAAACCGGAACCCATGAAGAAGGTTCCTGTTTCTTTCTGTCCATGTAGAATTTTGAAAGGAGAAAACTAATGAACAAAAAAGCTCTGTACATTGCCTATGGCAGCAACTTGAACATGCCCCAGATGGCATATCGGTGTCCCACGGCCAAGATGGTCGGAGCCGGTAAAGTCAATGGGTACGAGCTGTTGTTCCGCGGGGCGCGGCACGGCGCGGTGGCAACGATTGAGCCACTGAAAAATTCCAGTGTTCCGATTGGTTTATGGGAGCTGAAAGAAAATGATCTTCGTGCTCTGGATCATTACGAAGGGTATCCTCATCTTTACCGAAAGGAAGACCTTGATGTTGTGCTGAACGGAGGTTCCATAACCGCAATGGCGTATCTTATGAATGATGGATATCCTTTTGGCGCTCCCTCGGATTATTACCTCAATGTCATCCGTGAAGGCTACCTTAGTTTTGGGTTTGACACGGATTTTCTGGAACAGGCGGCGGAGAAATCCATTCGTCTGGCACGGGTGCAGCAGGAAGCAGAGCCGGAACAAGGCTGTCTTTTCGGCCCAAAGTACTGGTAACGCCATATGGTGAATCCCGCGATTATTCTCAAGGCGGCCGTGGCTGTGGCCGGAGACAAACGAAGCCGGAAAGCGGTCGGTGGGGTGATTCTTGCTGTTTTATCTCCATTGATCCTTGGCGTCCTTATTATCATGTGCGCCCTTTCCGGCGCGGCCGGTCACGATAATGAAGCGGTCCAGTTGTGCTTCTACGGAGGTGATATTTCTTCGCAGGTTCCAGCCGAATACACAGAGCAGATCCAAAAAATGAGGGGAAGCTTTTCTAAGCTGGACGCGACGGTTACAGAAATCAACCGGAAAACGGACGGAGCCAGGCTGGATGCGTTAAAGGTCAAGTCAGTGTTTTATTCCCTGTATTTCGGGCAAAACGGCGGTGATTCCATTTCAAGCCCGGCGGCGCAGGATTTTGTCTCTTGCTTTGTCCGGTATGAGAAACGAACCCATACGGGTTCTGGAAAAGATGGTGTAAAGAAGAAGGAAATCCGCACGGTGGCAGTTCCAATCACAGATTTCAATCTGGTATACGCGAACCTTGAAAAACTGCTCGGAAGATCCGTCTCTGATCAGGAGAAATTCAATTCAGAGAAAATTTATCAGAAGATGTTAGGCACCACAGCGATAGATTCTTCCGGTGCTTCTTTTTCTCAGTCTCCTTCCACGCAGGGAATGATTTCCCCGATCGGAAGCAGCTGGCGGTCGATTGTCACCTCTGAATTCGGCGGCCGTGTCGATCCCATCAACGGATCATACAGTTACCACAAAGGACTTGATCTTGGCGTACCAACCGGTACCCCTGTGCGTGCGGCAAAGGCTGGAACTGTGCTGAAAACCGCGTATAACGCAGGCGGCTATGGCTATTATGTGATGATCGACCACGGTGGTGGAATTGTTACGCTATATGGTCACTGTTCCAGAATACTCACTTCGTCGGGACATCCCGTCAAAGCCGGTGATGTCGTTGCGTTATCCGGAAGCACCGGACGCAGTACGGGAAGCCATCTGCATTTTGAAGTGCGGGTCAACGGTAAGGCGGTCAATCCGAGAGGGTATCTTCCATAAAATCACCCAAGGGTGTTCCGGCAGAGAAAAAACTTAAAGCTTGATTGAAAGAAAAATGTGGTATAATATAAAAAACTACACAGAAAGGAGCGGTGCTTTTGGAACAGTATGATCAGGCGGTCCGCCTTTGGAAATCTTTCTCCATTACCTCCGCGGCTAAGTTGGATCAGCATCTGGACAGTTTCCGAATTTTATTTGCGTTTCACTCCGGCAAAATTGAAAACAAAGAAATCACCTATCATGACACGCGGGAAATCTTCGAAAACGGAAAAGTGTCCAACTATACCGGAAGTCCCCGCGCGCTGTTCGAACAGCAGAACCAGAAGCTCTGTTATGAGTTTTTGAAAGATAAAATTGTGAAAAAAGAGCCACTGAGCTTAGAATTGATTCTTGAAATCCACCGGATTCTTACGGGCGGAACCTACGATGAGCACCGCTATGTAAAGAACGGGGAGCGTCCCGGCAGCTTTAAAAAGCACGATTATGTTACCGGCGTTCATGAAGTCGGTTCTGCGGCTGAGAATGTTGAGAGTGATGTTCGGGAGTTGCTTGAGGAAGCTGGGGCGTATGACGGAAAGGATATTCTTAAAGCGTCCGCCTACCTTCACGCAAAATTTGAGTTTATCCATCCGTTCGCGGATGGAAACGGACGTGTTGGCAGAACTCTCTTAAACTATTATCTGATGACTCACAGCCATCCGCCCATGATTGTTTACAACGAGGACAAACGCCTGTATTATGAATGCCTGCAGAAATACGATGAGGACGAGGAACTGAAACCGCTGTTTGAATTTCTGAAATACGAGACCGGTAAGACGTGGGAAAAAGCCATAATGCTCAACGATGGGCTGAAAACTGATCGCAAAGGCCTTGCTGATTTCACACAGAATCTATAAATCAAACAGCAGTATGCCAAAGGAGCTATCCGTAAGGACAGCTCCTTTTTTCGTTGTGATAGAAAGGAAGAAAAGCCATGCCTGAAACCGAGTTAAAAATTTCATTTCCCGACGCAAAGTTAGACGCGCTCCGCTATTTTGCGGAAAAAGAAGGCGTTACCATCGAGGATGAGTTAAGGAGCCACCTTGAGAAGGTTTATCAGAAAAATGTTCCCCTTCAGGTTCGCAACTATATTGAAAACCGGGCTGGATTGAGAGGTGAACCCGCGGAAAGCAACTCGTCCGCCTCTGAACAGCAGGGCCGCCAGCAAAGGCAGAGCCGCCGCCGCACACATACCCAGCCGGTTCAAGAAGCACCTGACGCCCCGCAACCCGAGCAGGAAAACCAGGGCATGACGATGGGAGGCCTATAGGAAACACGGACTTTATTGGTATCGAAACAGGGTGCAAGACAAACGTTGTTCACTCTTGTGATAGCTTCCGCAAAGAAGAATCAATATTGTGTTGTCAATGGCCGAGAAAGATCGAGTAAAAATCAAGGGGGATTCTTATGGACGGCAAAGAACTTATTGAGAAGCTGACTCTGGAAACAGCTAATATTCTTTACCTCGCGGGCCAGCCTGAAGACTCTGTGGTCGGCAGGCTGGAATCGATGATTGAGCTTGTCGGAGAAGCGTGGGGACTGCCGGATGCCGTGAACAAAAGCAAGGAAATCCTTGCCGCGGAGCGGGAGGCAGTTCGCACGGAGGCAATGGCAAACCCGTTGCTTCCCAAAGAGAAAATCCTTCAGTGCGACGATGATGGCGACAGCATTATGGCAATCCTGTGGGCGCTCTTTGATACTTCCACTCGGCTTGAAGCACAGGAAAAGCGGGAATGCGTACTCGAAACCGCACATTTTATGGCTGATTATCTTGGATTAGAGGAATGGATCGAAGCCTCCGATCCACCCTGTGAAGAAACGCTGTCATAATTCCGAACCATATTTCAGGCAGCTGGATGTTTTTGCCAGCTCCTCTTTTATATTTAATTTTTGATCGTAAGCAGCAGGAGCCAACATAGAAGGGAGGAAAATAATGTGGAAAAAAAGATTCGTGTACTGATGGTTGAACTGCACAAAGAGCCTTATCCCACTGAGATCAACGGAACGCTTGAGGGGATGCAAAGCGTTGTTGGCGGACTAATCGAGCCGATTGATCTGGAAAAATCCGCGACGCTTGTCTGCAATGAAGAGGCAAAACTCATCGGTCTTGAGGGCAATCGATCTTTAGGAAATGACATCATCGCGGGAACATTTTTTATTTCAGGCAGTGATGAAGAAGGAAATTTCACTTCACTGTCCGCCGATAAAATCAAGCAGTATACAGAAAAATTTCAGACTCCGGAAACATTTACTCCGGAGGAGATTGAGAATACAACCGGTATTTGGTTTATCAGCCTCTGAGCAGAAAGGAGATTTTGCTATGAGAAAAGAAACCTTAACGGTCCGTTTCAATTCGGAAAAGCTTCAGGCGATCAGGCAGTATATGAGGAAAAAAGATGCCGATCTGAATGGAGAACTGGACAGTGAACTGCAAAAGCTTTATGAAAAATACGTTCCGTCAGCCGTCCGGGAGTATATTGAATCTCGTGATTTTGGGGAAGCCGCCAAACATTCCGAAACGTAGGATGATTAAATGATGGGAAAAGAAGAAACCGTAATGTCTTTCACTCAGGATCAGGAAACCGCCTTGGAATGTATTCGAGGGCTGACTTATTATGCAATGGAGCGGCAGGCGGACAATCTCACGCATTTGAATCCTACCGAATTCCATATCCATCTGGAAAACAGGAACGCTAAGATTCGCAATATGATTATCCATCTCTCTCGGTTTTGGGGTCTTTCAGCGAACCTTGAAACAGAGATTTTAAAACCTTTTGATGACAACATCTGTTCCGCGCATTGCCCGGCCAAGATTGAAATCGCGGGTGCGGACCAACAAAAAGTGGTTGTTTCAGGACTCTCCCGTTATGCTGATGAGCTGATACGAACAGTGGATGCCCGGAGTGAGCTGATGCAGGTGCGAAATCTTCTGGAGGATATTGCCGCCTATCTCCCATGGAATGTTTTCTATCAGAAGGCCGAGCCGCTTCGGGACCAAATTGACTTTTCCCTCGCTTCTGCCACCGCCCGCCAAAATATTTTATTTACCCATATCCTGCTGGGAGCAGAAACCGGACCGGCAGGCAGTGACTTTCTTTCCGGTGCCATGGAGGATGAGGAAGGCATCAGGGGAATAGAATTATTTGAGAATTTAAAGACGCAACATCCGGAGATCCGGAATTGGCATACGATCTGTACGCTTTACCGCTGTGGAAATGGGCTTGAATTACCCAGGAATGCCTCCAGCTTGGATCTGCAGATCATGCGGGAAAAGGGAGAAAATTTTCTGGATCTGAAGGGAGTCACATGTTGCCGGATGCCCATTGAATTTGATATGTATCTCGACGAATTTCCAAGCTATGATTCCCATTCTCAGAAATTGAACATGTGAAATCTGTAAGAGATATTTTATCATATTAACGGGAACACCAGCACAACAGATATGAAAGCCCGTGTTGCCGCCCGTGTGCCGTTTTGTGCTACTTTTGGCTCAAGGGTGGCATCCCAATCCCAGTCTGCTCCTAAATCCCCGCGTTGGAGCTGTGTGCCAAAGTTTGCATTTAAGAGCTGCCGTGATTCTCTCCCCTTTTTCAAGGAAAAAGTCAAGGTCGAAAGTTGTGCGGGTTAAAGCGCGGGTGGCTTTTACAAGCCTCCCGCACGGTTTACACCGGCCGGCAAAGCCGTCCGGGGATTACGTCCTGCCACCCGGAATGGAGGTTTATCCAAATCCGGGTGGCTTACATATCCTGTTTTCATAATTAAACCCAATATGTGTGGGTGGCTTGTACACCTCGGAAAGGAACTTCATGAGCGGTAATACAGAAAAGACTAAGTTCTCCATTCGTATCAATACTAAACTGCTTGAAATGTGCGATCGATATCTGGAAGAAACCGATTCTCTCAGCCGAACAGAATTAATTGAAAACGCACTACGCTTTTATCTTGGTTACCTCACTTCCCAAAGAATTGAGGACTACCTTCTCCAGTCTCTGTCGTCTGTTTTGACCGGAACCGTTCATGACAGCGAAAACAGGATTGCCAGAACAGAGTTTAAGTTGTCGGTCGAAGTTTCAAAGCTCGCTCATGTGATTGCTTACAGCCATGATATTGATGATGCTACTTTACAGAAGCTCCATGTAAAATGTCTGGACGAAGTCAAACGAATAAACGGCTCCATCAAATTTGAAGATGCTTATCGGTATCAGAAACATGAAATTTGATTTAGTCCGAAAAAAGTACTTACGCGCACTAGTATGTAGAAAAGTTAAGAAAATAGGGATTGAAATTCACTCATCCAATAATCTATACTATATATTAAGAAATAAAAAGAAAGGAGATATGAAATTATATTTGACTTCTTAAAAAAGAGGAAAGTAGAAGTGTCGAAACCCCTTGCGGTGGATCTCTCTGCCAGAGCGGGGGCACCAAAGCCGAAGGCGGTAGCTTTTGTCGACTATGAGCACTGGTTGTTTTCTCTGCAGAATCAATATCATATGAAGCCTGATCCGTTTCGATGGGCCAATAATCTAAAAGATAATTATGAGTTGAATGATATCCGCTTTTACGGTGATTTTTCGCAGGAAGTGATGAGCCGTGAGCTTACAAGAATCCGTCAGGTTTCCAATCAGGTGATAGAAACAAAAAACAGCAGCGAGAATTACCGAAAAGATTTTACTGATTTCATAATGCTGGATGCCATTTATCAGACAGCTATTTTTTCAAAGGATATAGACGTGTTCATTCTCTTTACAGGGGATGGGCACTTTAATTCCGTAACCTCTTTTTTGAAAAACAATCTTCAAAAATCCGTTTTGGTTTACGGTGTAAAAAATTCATTCAGCAATACACTAAAAGCAGCATCTTCCTCATGGTTTGAAATTCCGGCCGATAATGATATCTTTTTGAATTGTTATCAACTGATTTTACAATACATTGCATATATTGACAGCAAAAGCAATGGTTTCCGGCCAACTTTTTGGAACGTGGTGCATTCAGTAGCCGAGTATAATCAATTGGATGAAAATATAGTTAACGCATCTCTTAGTCAGTTAATAGAGCAAAGATATATTTCGGAGAAGATAGAAACTATTAAATTTCAAAAACAGTTAAAAGTGCTGATTGTAGATTGGGAAAAAGCTATAAGGGATAACCTATGGGACCCTAATACATAAAACTTTTAATTCAAGTGATCATTGTGTGGTATAATCAGTATAAAAATATTATATAGGAGTGATTACAATGCCAAGGGGTAGAAAAAAAGAAACACCTGAAAATTTGGAGCAACAGATTAGTGGGTTGGATGCCGAGATCGAGGCTTATCAGCAAAAAATACAGGAAGCTAAAAGAAAGAAAAAAGAGCTGATTGAGCAGAAAAAGAAACAGGATATGGAAAAACTTTTTTCTATGATCCAAGAGAGCGGTAAAACCGTGGAAGAGGTTATCCAATCTTTTCAAAATCAATAGCCTTGAAATATCGAATAATACAATTTGGATATTAAGGAACTGGCAGAACGATTGTCAGTTCCTTTTTGTATTTGATAATAAAATGAGGTGTTCCCGTATGCCAAAACTGATCTTTCGTAGTAATTACATGCGGGATGCACCCCCGGAGCACCTTGCAAATTATGTAAAATATATTGCTACACGTGAGGGAGTTGAGAAAATCTTTCAGAGCAAATCACAGCTTCCTGCCACGGTTAAACAGCAAAACCTCATTACCAGTATTCTTAGAGATATCAGCGATGCTAAAGATATGTTGGAATATGAGGATTATCTGCTGCATCCAACTCGGGAAAATGCCACTGAATTTATTACTCAGGCTTTAGAAAATAACATCGACCTTATAGGAAAGCGAAAGAATTATGTAGACTATATTGCAACTCGTCCCAGAGTAGAGCGAATTGGCGAGCATGGACTTTTTACCGATGCCGGGGCAACAATTATCCTTGCTCAGGTAGCGGAGGAAGCAGCCAAACACAAAGGGGTAATCTGGACACATG
>UREO01000079.1 GCA_900546895.1 uncultured Oscillospiraceae bacterium | reverse complement strand
GCCGCAAGATCGCGAATGGTATCGCCGTCCGCCATCAGTTCCAGAACCGCGCAGGCGTCGGAGTCTGTCCGGCGGCACAGGGCGTACGCGAATTTTTCACCGGTACGGGAACAGACCATTCTGTCTCCATAAATTTTTCCCATTCCGGCGGCAAAGGCAAACGCTTCGTCGCTCCAAAGCACGGAACCGGTTCTCCCCGCCAGCTTTTCCCGCCGGAGTCCGTTCATCTGGCCATACGTCAGAAGGGTTCTGGCGGAAACTCCCGAATCGGCCAGCGAACACATTTCCACCAGTGACAGAGAAACGGTGCCGACCTGAAAAAATTTCGTATAGTCGGACTTTTCATAAAGGCTGTACAAGCCCGGTTCGGCGGGAAGCACCACGGAATACTGATCCCCCCGGTTGGCCCCCACCAGCGCGGCCGCGGCCAGAAGCGCCGCCATACAGCCGTGTCCGCGGTACTGCGGCAGAGTAGCCGCCGCATAAATATAGTGCGCCTGCACGACCGCCGGGCCGGCAAGAATCCGGGCGGGCAGCAGATAAACGACGGACGCGATTTTCTCCCCCATTTTATAAACCAGACAGTTTTCGGGCTTATAATAATTATTCAGGAAATATTTTGCCGGACGCACTGGCTCGTGAAAGCAGCTTGCCCAGATTTCTGCAAGCTCGCCGCGCATTTCCCAGTCTGCAAAACAAATCATACCAAACCGCCCTTCTCTGTCGTAAGGAAACCGCGGGCTTACAGCACACCCGCCGCAATCTCCATGACTTCACCGTGAATCTGTTCAACCGTTTTCAGGCCCCCGCCGTCCGCGCACTCAACCGTTTTCCAGTTCAACCTCTGCACCGCGTATTCCGCGCTGACACGGCATGCGCGCAGGTACTCCGCGTTGCTTTCGTGGATATCCTTCTTTTCTTCGTCTCCATGGTACCTGCCGCTCAAAAGCTTCTGGGAAACCTCCAGCGGCATATTGAGGTAAATGGTCAGGTCGGGACGGGGCAGTCCCAGCTTGTCGTATTCATAGTCCTGCACCCACTCCACAAAGCCGGACCACTGTTCCCGCGGCAGCTTGGAAAGCTGAAACACGATATTGGACGTAGAGTAGCGGTCGGCAATAATCAGGGAACCGTTTCGGTAATCCTGCCGCCAGTGTTTTTGATAGCTCGCATAACGGTCGACCGCATAAAACGAGGAAGCGGCGTACGCGTTCACATCGTCGGGATCGGAGCCGAATTCCCCGTTTAGGTACATCTTGGCCAGAACGGAGGACGGCTCGTTATAGTCCGGAAAGGAAACGCAGCGCAGCTTCACGCCCCGTCCGGCCAGCGCTTTGCAGAGCAGTTCGGTCTGCGTTGCTTTTCCGCTGCCGTCCAGACCCTCTAAGGTAATTAATTTTCCGCTCATCAGTTTTCCCCTATTCCATTAAAAAACTCGCGCACCTCGTTGATTTTGCCGCAGGACATCTTGCCCTCCGGGCATGCACCCCGCAAACAGGGCGGCCCGCAGTGCTTGAAAAGGTGCGGCGCCACACCGCTTACAAGCCGCAGCATTTCCACCGCGACGGCGCGGATTTCCCACTGGGCGCGGTTGCAGCAGCGGTGGGAAAAGAAATTATACAGCGAGCGGGCGTTCATCGTGCACACCATCTTGGTGTCGCAGGCGTTGGGCAGAACAAACCGCGCGTCCTCAATCGCCCGCTTCTGAGCGGCGCGCTCGGCGGATTTTTCATCCTTTCCGGCGTCCGTCAGCGCTTTTTTATGCTTCTCCTTTAAAAGAGACGTCAGCTTTTCATAGTGTTTTTGGTCCTCCTCCATGGCCAGAAGGAATTCAGCCTTCGCTTCGGGGATCGCCTCAATCTCCGGCGGAACCACGTATTCAAAACAAGCTTCCGTCACGTAGCGCTGGCTCTGCACGCTGTAGGAGGCGATGCGGTGGCGGGTCATCTGCGCCAGAAAGGAGCGGGAAACCCCTTCGATTCCAAAGGTGAAGGACGCGTGCTCAATCGGGCTTTCATGCCCGATTTCGGCCAGCATGTCCACAAAGGACGCAACCTTCTCGTCGGTGAGTCCTTCCGATATCTCTTCTATGGAAGCAGGCGAGTAACAGAGCTTTGCCGCCTGCGCAACTGTTTTTTCCGGTTCGGGAGTATAAGCAATCAATATTACCTTGGCCATGAAAAATCCCCTTTTACACAATGATGTCATGATAAAGAATATTATAGCAAACTATTGGATGAGGTTCAATATGCAACTTTCCCGTCCTTTTTGCGACAAAAAATAAAAAGCCCACCCGTAAGAAAGGTGAGCTTCAAAAAGGCAATGTACTCAGGTGTTGGAAATAATAATCTGTTCTACAATGTCGGCGACGTCTTCACAGTAATCCAGCGAATTTTCCATGGTATTGTAAAGATTCTGGAGCCGGATCACATCGATCATTTCCATTTTGTTTGCCGGGTCGAACAGTTCTCTCATTGCTTCGCTGAAAATAGCGTCTCCCTCTTCTTCCAGATGGTTTACATAAACAGACATTTGCTTAATACTCTTCAGATTTTTTTTAAACTGCTTAAAGTCGGCCATTAAAGTACACAGGCCCTCGCAGCTTTTTACGATCAAATCCACCAGCTTGACGGTTATTTCATTCGCGTTGGAAATATGCATCATATAAATCTGGTTCCCGATATCGTCGATGCTGTCCGTAATAGACTCGATCGCGCGGACCATGTCCATCATATCGGAACGGTCGATCGGCGTGATAAAGGCGTCCGCAATCAGGTTGGAGCAGTAATGGACGTGCTTGTCCCCGTCATGTTCAATGTCTTTGAGCTGTTTGATCTCATTTTTATCGATCTTGCCGTCTGAAAACGAGTTTTGAAGCACTTTTGCAGCCTGACAGGAAATACCGATTCCCTTTTCGAACAACGAGAAATAGTCCGGTCCTTTAGCAAAAAAATTACTCATATAGTTCCCTTACCCTTCAAATACACAGATTCTTTCCTATATACATATTCTATACTGTCAATACCGCTCTAAAAGATCAGTATGAACAGTTTGGTCATCGCGTAACCAAGAATCAGGCAGGCAGGGAAGGTCAGTACCCACGCCATTACCATTTCTTTTGCAATTCCCCAGTTTACGTCGGAAAAACGCCTGGCCGCACCCGCGCCCATCATGGCGGTGCCCTTTGTGTTGGTGGTGGAAAGGGGAATTCCGGAACTCACAGTCGTAACCAGCATACAGAGAGACGCCACAATTTCAGCGGAAAACCCCTGATACTTTTCCAGTTTAACCATATCGATCCCCATAGTCTTGATGATGCGGTTCCCGCCGACGGAAGTACCGACCGCCATTACAAGCGAGCAGAGCAGCATAATCCAGAAATCAATATGTACCGTAGCGGGAATAGGCTGATTGTTTGCAAGAAGAATCACAAGCACAAAAACGCCCATAAATTTCTGACCGTCCTGTGCGCCGTGGCTCATGGCCATTAAAGCAGCGGAAGCAACCTGTCCCAGAGAAAAAAAGCGGTTCGCTTTGGAGCGCTTGACCCTGCGAAATAAAAAGCCGATCACTTTGGTGACAACATAGGCCGCAAAAAAACCGACGACCGTTGAAATGACAATTCCCCACAGCACCTTCTGAAACTCGGCCAGCTTAAACGCGGAAAAGCCGTTATAAGCGATTCCAGAACCCATCAGCCCAGCAATCAGCGCGTGGCTTTCGCTTGTGGGGATTCCGAACTTCCAAGCCGACACCGACCATATTACTATGGAAAGCTGAGCCGCGCAAATGGCGATTAAAGGGTTGGAGCCGGTCCCGACATCGACAAGATTCGCAATGGTACTGGCAACAGCCGTACCGAAGCACATGATGCCCACCAGATTAAAAGCCGTGGCCATTAAAACGGCCGCCCGCGGGGAAAGTACTCGCGTGGAAACAACAGTAGCGATTGCATTCGGCGCGTCCGTCCAGCCGTTGACAAAGATGGAAGCACACACAAGGAGAAGTGCGATCATGAGCGCAAGTGACATGAAATTAACCTCATTTCGTCCTGTCGAGGGATGAATTCTTAGCTTTGATTAACACCTTACATTTATTTAACACAATTATAACAGAATCTTAATAAAATAGAAATAGGAAAGATTTTATAAAAGGACGAATTAATCAGGATGAAATAAGCTAATTTTGTATTGATTGCTTATTTTTTGTAGATTTTTACTCTATTTTAATGATTAATATTACTATGTATTTATTATTTTATATTATTTGTTTGGTTTTTTAAAATTTTAAAAAATCTGACTTGTAATAGGAAAATATTTCTGTAACACAATGAAACAGCCGCCATAAAATGGTATTGAGAAACAAAAGGTTTCACTAAATGTGTTAGGAGGATTATTTTATGGATGGAAACAGCACGGAAACATCTGCAAATGTGCAAAACACAGGAAATTTTAACGAAGCTGTATGCATAGACGGACTGCGCGTATATGATTCATGCAGTGAAGAACAGTAAACACGTTTGATACATACGTACCCGAATGCCCGGCCTTTCTTTCATCCCCCTCCGGGATAAAAAAAGGAAAATTCTGCATGTTTCGGAAAAATAGTCATACACTATTCCAGAGGTGATTGGCTTGGACTATACAGGATATTACGAATTCCCATTTCCGTCGAACCTGCCCGAGCAGGACAGAAAGGTAAAAGATTTCTTTTTCTCCCTGCCGGATGATCTGCAGCTAAAGCTGCTGAACGGAAGCACTTCCTACGGGCATTTTCACGACCGCGTTACAGAGTATATGGAAAAACAATAGGAAACGCTGCCGCCCCGTGTGGGGCGGTTCCGCTTTATCTGGAAATCCTTGCGAGCCGGCGGAACAGCGTTTCATCCAGCTGCCGTTCCACGTTCCGTTCAAAAGCACGTTTATAAGCGGAACAAAAACGGCGGCAGACCCTGTTGTCGGCCCGTCTCTTACATTTTGCACATGGCGCGCAGATCATTTTTTGCTTTCCCCCTTTTTCAGACTCTTTGCACGCTCTCCCCGGTTAAACGCTTTCAGTCCGGCCCACGTCGGTTTCCATCCGTAATAACGGCACAGGGCCATATAGCCCTGAAGAACCTCGTATTTCATGGGTACTTCCCCTTTCCTTTTACAGGGCTTTTCTCCGTTGGCACATCCCAGTCAATGGTCACTTTCACGGCGGACCCGTTTTCACTGCAGATCTGCTCCGTTACATACCGCAGATTTTCCCTGTTGTGTGCGATCTCCCCGGCCGTTCCCGATAATATATGCACGGTGACAGTCGGTTTTCCTGTGTCGCGCATATGCATCACCTCATTAAAAAATATGAATTCCGGTGTTTGTCCTATTCCCTCCGGAGCGTTTCCAGCACGGTAATTCCAAAATTATTCAGAAACGGAAAAGGCCTCCGGATCCCAAAGGATTCGGAGGCCGGAATATTCATGGAACTCTTCCATAAATATAGGAAGAGAAAGCGGGTGATAAAATGAATACAGCCGTCTATCTGCGGAAAAGCCGCGCGGAAGAACTGAGCGATACGGTTGACGAAACATTAAAGCGGCACAGGGAAACCCTTCTGGAATTCGCTGCAAAAAGCAATCTGGCTGTAGTAAAAATATATGAGGAAGTGGTTTCCGGGGAATCGCTGTACGCCCGTCCCCAGATGCTGCAGCTGCTGGCCGACGTGGAGCACGGTCAATACGACGCCGTACTCTGCATGGATATCGACCGCCTGGGGCGCGGCGCCATGAGCGACCAGGGGATCATTCTGGAAACGCTGAAAAACGCGGACACAAAGATCATTACGCCGCGCAAGGTATACGATCTTAACAATGAGATGGATGAGACTTATTCGGAATTTGAAACCTTTATGGCCCGACAGGAGCTGAAAGCAATCAAACGACGGATGCAGAGGGGCATTCAAAAAACCATTGCGGAAGGAGGGTACATCGCCAACGCCCCTTACGGATACGTGAAAACGACGGTCGGCAAGAGGCCGACGCTTGCAGTCCAGGAAGAAGAGGCCCGGTTTGTGCGGATGATGTTCGGCCTGTACGTCAACAAAGGGATGGGCTGCCAGCAGATCGCCGACACGATAAACGCCATGGGCGCAAAACCGCACCGTTCCGAAAAGTTCGGCAGGTCTTCCGTCATGATAATTCTGCACAACCCGACTTATATAGGTAAAATTGTCTGGAACCGGAAAACGCAGTTCCGGAAAGGCGCGAAAGACGGCAGAAAACAGGTCGCCGTGAAAAATCCCCGCGATCAATGGACCGTCGTACAGGGAATTCATCCATCCATCATTGACGGAGAACTCTTTGAACAGGCGCAGAAAACGGCGGCATACCGCTCTCATCCTCCGGCAAATACGGGTCATGTGGAAAATCCGCTCGCCGGTCTTGTCTACTGCGCCCACTGCGGTTCTTTGATGCAGCGGCAGGTAACCCGCCGCGGCGGAACCTATCTGCTTTGCCAGAAGCCCGGCTGCATGGTATCCTCCTCCCTTCCTCTGGTGGAAAACGCGGTGCTGGACGCGCTGAAACACAGCATGAACCGTTTCATACTCACACAGGAGGATTCTGCGATTCAGCAGTCCGACAGCAGGGAAATGCTCAGTGCCCTCGAATCGGAAATCAAAACCACCGACAGCCAGATGGAAAAGCTGCACGACTTTCTGGAACAGGGGATTTACGACCCGGATACGTTTCTGGCGCGTCAGACCTATTTAAAAGCAAAAAGGAGCAAACTGGAGGAAATCAGAGACAAGGCCAGGCCCCGGCATCCCAGCGGCTGCGATATCACCGGCAACAGAATCGGTACCTTGCTGGAAGCTTACGATTCAGCCTCTTTGCAAAAAAGAAATCTTCTCTTAAAAGCGATGGTGGACAGAATTCTCTATTGCAAGGAAAAGGGCGCCAGACCCGCGCAGTTCACACTGGAGGTATATCTGAAACCGTTTTATCCGCAGCCCAACCCTTTTTCCGGGGATTTGGAGCACTCGGACGCGGCTTTGCCAAAATGGGAAAGGGACTTGGAATAATAAGACCCGCACATTGACAAAGTGCCTTTGGAAATGGCATACTACTAGAAAAAGGAGGGGTTATATTGGAATTGAAACAGGAAAGAAACCGAATTTTTGCCGAAAACGAATCCGGCCGCATTGTTGCAGAGGTCACCTTCCCTGACATTGACGAACAAACGGTCAATATCGACCATACCTTCGTGGATGATTCCCTTCGGGGCCAGGGAATTGCCGGCAAGCTGATGGAGGCGACTGCTGTTTTGCTGAGGCAGCAAAGCCGGAAAGCGCGTCTTACCTGCTCCTACGCTGTAAAATGGTTTGATAATCATCCTGAGTATTACGATATTCGCATAAACAAACCATAAATCTAACTACTTCGACAGGAAGCATTTGAATATTATTTTTCTTACAAATCAAAATAGTCTTATTTCTACAAAATATCATCAAAATATTCATAAAAAATCAATCATACAAATTCTACATTTTGTTTATTTATCCTATTTTTTTTCATTCCTTAAAATTTCTAAAATTGCGACTTTTTTCGCTATTGCAATTTTGAAACATTTCCTCTAAAATTACAACATGTTGCGCAACGAATAAAAATAAAGGATGTTTTTGAAATGCAAAGAATTAGCGTAAATCTCAAGCTTCTGAAAGAAAAAATGATGGAAATTGAAAAAGACGGAATGGGCTTAATTGAACTGCATATTGTTGCAAGCCAGATCGACGACAAATTGGTTCACCCCGCCTTCCTTCATCTGGAAGGCATTTCCGATACCGGCGAATACAAAGACTACGAAAGTATTGACGAATGCCCGGCTAAACAATACCTGTTGAAAAACATGCCTGCATAAGCGCATTTCTTCATGTAACGATACATAGCACCTGCCGGGTATTCTGGAATTGATGATATCATTATGAATATAGTAATCAATAGAATAAATAAATACCAAATCTGCTTTCGCACTCGAACCTGACCTACAGGGTGTACTTATAGCCCGTATACTCTTCTGATAAAGATTGCCTTGAAGATTTAAGGGTTTATTTCCCACCGGATAAGCACGACCTGATTGAGCATGCGACAAACGTCAGGCTTAGAAGCGCTGATGTCATTACCGTGTTCCTTGATCTGGAGCCGGTACCATTTAACAGGGGCTTTTATTCGGTAGATATGACCTTTTTCTTCGATGTATGCGTAGACGTATTCTGTCCGTTGGCCACAAACCCCTGCATTGTAAATGGTGTATCCATATTCAATAAGAGGGTGATTTTGTACGGCAGCGAGGGCAACGTAAAAATGTTCAGTTCCGATTGCACGCAGGACGACATCGACAGCCCATCTTCTATGTGCGGCAACGTGCTCCCCAAAGCAACCTGTCAGATTGCGGAGCCGATCTGCCTGTCCGCCAGAATCTGCGACTGCCAGTCGCATTGCAAGGAAAGCTGCTGCCGGATTCCCGACTCTATCTGCAGACATTTCGGTGGGCAGCTCGACTTTGCTTCCGATCGTACTGTTTATGTTACACTGGGCATTTTTACAATCGTCCAAATCGTCAGGAATGTACAAATGCTGATTCCTGCGTATGACTTCTGCATCCCGGAAAAAGAATGTGTCACTACATCAGACAATCCATGCGATATGTTCCGCCGCATTGAGTTTCCGACCGACGAGTTTTTCCCGCCCAAAGTCACTGAATGCAGCTGCAACGACCGTTCCCGCAAAGCATAAAGTCAGACAGCAGCCTATTGAGCACAGATAAAGCCCGCCTGTTTTTTCAGGCGGGCTTTGGGTTTATGCCGCTTTTATCAGCCTTTTTTCAGACGGGCAAAATTTTCCATCAGCTTTTTTGTTCCGGCTTGTTCAAAAGCAATCTCCAGCAGGGTATCGTTGCCCATAGGAGAAACGGAAAGGATCATTCCCGTCCCAAACGTTTTGTGAACCACGCTGTCCCCCACTTTGAACCGAACCTTCGGCGGCTCGCTGTGGATCAGGTTCGACGGGCCGAAGCTGCGCGCCGATTCGGTTGTAACCGCCCGTGCCTCAAAAGCAGAAGTGGGAAGGGACATGCCCGGGGCCGGTTTTTTCCATTCTCTGGTGCGGCTGCGGACAACCAGTTCCTCTGGAATTTCCTCAGCAAAGCGGGAAAGCTTGTTGCGGGAGGTGCTGCCGAAGATCATGCGGCTCTCCGCGTTAACAACATACAGCTCCTCTTTCGCCCTTGTGATGGCAACATAAGCCAGACGGCGCTCCTCCTCGATTTCCAGAGGATTGTAGATCGCCTGCATCCCCGGAAAAATTCCTTCTTCAAATCCGGGCAGGAACACGACCGGAAATTCCAAGCCCTTTGCCGAGTGGATAGTCATCATGACCACGCTGTCGGAATTTCTGTCAAAGTTATCGATATCGGTCAGCAGGGAGACTTCCTCGAGAAAACCGGAAAGGGTCGCCTCTTCGCCGTTATCCTCCTCGTACTTGATCAGGTTGGACGCCAGTTCGTTGATATTGTCGATCCTGTCCTGCACGTCGTCGTTTTCAGACGCCTTCAGGCTGCCGATATAATCCGTTTTGTCAAGGAGCAAATGATAAAGCTCATTCAGGCTCGTATGATCATCGTTTGCGGCTTCAATCAGCTGCTGCATGGTCGCGGCAAACTGCAAAAGCTTGGGCGCGGTCCGCTTCAGGGGCTCGTACTGATCGGCATTTTTAATCACGTCAAATACGCTTTCCCCCAGTGTGGCGGCGATTTCCGTAGCCTGTGCAATCGTCTTGTCCCCAATGGAGCGCTTCGGCTGGTTGATAATCCTGCGAAGCCGGATCTCGTCATAAGGGTTGTTGATGACGCTCAAATACGCAATCATGTCCCTGATTTCCTTGCGCTCATAGAAGCGCAGGCCACCGATAATGCGGTAAGGGATGCCGGATTTCACAAAGATTTTTTCAAGAATATTCGACTGGGAATTCATACGGTACAAAATCGCATAATCGGAAAATTTACGGCCGGCCGCAACGCCTTCCAATATCTTCTTTGCGATATAATCCGCTTCGTCCTGTTCGCTGAAAGCGGTGTGCACGCCGAGCTTCTCCCCCGCCGGATTGTCCGTCCAGAGCGTTTTCCCTTTGCGCTCCCTGTTGTTTTCAATGACCGCGTTGGCCGCATTCAGAATATTTTTGGTGGAACGGTAATTCTGCTCCAAGCGGATCACCTTGGCGTTTGGAAAGTTCTTTTCAAAGCTCAGAATGTTCTCGATGGTTGCGCCGCGGAATTTATAGATACTTTGGTCGTCGTCACCCACAACGCAAAGGTTTGCGCTCTTTTGGGCAAGCAGCTTTACCAGCAGGTACTGCGCGTGGTTGGTGTCCTGGTACTCATCCACCATAATGTATCTGAATTTGTTTTGATAATACTCCAGTACGTCCGGGTTCTGCTGAAGCAGGTACACCGCGTTGCAGATCAAGTCGTCAAAATCCATGGCGTCCGCTTCCTTCAGCTTTGCCTGATAAAGCTTGTACGCCTGCCCGATCATCCCCAGCCTGCTGTCATTGCCGGCCTGCTGCAGGTATTCCCCGGGCAGAATCATGCTGTCCTTCGCGTGGGAAATCGCCGAAAGAATGGATTTATGAGAGAGAATTTTATCATCAATGCCAAGGGCTTTCTGACATTCCTTCATCATCCGGCGGGAATCGTCCGTGTCGTAAATCGTGAAATGATTGGAATAGCCGAGCTTCTCCCCGTCGTGTCTCAGCATGCGCGCGCAGGTGGAATGG
>UREO01000078.1 GCA_900546895.1 uncultured Oscillospiraceae bacterium | reverse complement strand
GATCTGCGCATGTCTCGTGGGCTCGGAGATGTGTATAAGAGACAGGTATTATGAGAATGTTATATATGTTCGCCATTCAACAGTATACCATTGATTCGTAAAAGAGTCAATGGCTTTTTTTATGCTCATTTCTAATTTTATAAACAAAAAGAGACGGCGGGGGAAAGATCTATTAGGGGGACCTCATCCCGCCGTCCCTTCGGCAAGACGCAAAAAAACGCCGCACACGGATGACTCACCCATATACAACGTTCTACATCAAAGCGCACGGATATTATTAACGAACCCCTGTACAAAAGCCGAAAGAGGCGGTATAATAATAACCGCAATGTGCTGATTATTCAGTTGCCTATGGAGGGTATTTCTCCGTAAGCAGGGGGCGGGGTGCTGTAACACTCCGTTCCTGCATTGCGCTTTTTATTGCGCCTTACAAGGGCATTATAGCGCGTTTTTTCCCGCAGCGCAAGAGGGAATGTAAAAATATGTCAGATTTTCAATTGAAAACCGGCGCCGGGAGTGTCTTCCGGCGCCGGTTTTATACAAAACCCCCTCCCGCTGAACTCCTCTTGCGCATCACCGATTGAACTTATTGAAGAGCAGGAATGCAAAAGGGGGCGGGGACGGGCATAGCCGAAAATTCGGCCGCACGGTCAGTAGCGGTCCAGATCGCGCTGCAGCCGTTCCACATATCTTCCGGCATGAACGCCGTCCATCAGCGCATGATTGGCCTGAATGGAAAAAGGCAGGAGCGTTTTTTCACCGTCCTTAAAATATTTTCCCCAGGCGATGCGCGGGATAGAATCGTCCCTGTCCAGCGCGATGGGATGCGTCACCTGCGTAAAAGAGAACCAGGGAACGCAGGTGATGTAGAGCACGTCGTCGCGCTCCTCCTGTTCCGGATCCATAAACGTCTTTTGCGCGGCGGAGGCGCGGGACGCTTTTTCCGAAAAGGAGCAGATATCTTCCGTTAAATCGACTCCTACGCACTTGAACAGGTCGCTGTCCCTGTCAAGGTCGGTAAAGGAGGGGTGTACTTTGTCGTGAAGAACCACCCGGCCCCCGCGGATGCGGCAGCGGAATTCGGGGATTTCGTTCGCCGCCCGGGTCGCGGCAAAGCCCATCGCGTAGTAGAAGGAAAGCCGGTGCTCCTTCACAAAGGGCAGAAAACTGGTGATGTCCAGATTCAGGCTGACACTGAACATAGGGTATTCCATTTTATAAAAATGCCGGAAATGCTCTTTCCTGGGCCATGTTTCCATATTGATGTATTCCACTTTCATCCCCGCTTCCCTCAATCCTGCCTTAAAATCGCCCGGTAAATTTCGCCTTTTTTGAAACCGGTCTCGGCGGCGGCCTGTCTGGCGGCGTCCGAGGCCGAAAGGCCGTCTTCCATATATTTTTTCGCGAAGGCGGTGCCGTCCTCCAATGTAAACGTTGCCTGTTCCTTTTGGGGCGCGCCCTCGATCACCAGCACAAATTCCCCCTTCGCGCCGCCGTCGGCGTAGCGCGCGGCGGCTTCGGACAAAGTGGTGCGGATGACCTCCTCGTGAATCTTCGTCAGCTCGCGCACCAGCGCGATGCGCCGGTCGCCCCACGCCGCAAGCATGTCGCTCAGGGTGGTGGAAAGCTTGTGCGGCGCTTCGTAAAAAATCATGGTGCGGGTCTCGTTCCCGACTTCCTCCAGATGCTCCCGGCGGCTTTTTTTGCCGACGCTCAGAAAGCCCTCGAACGTAAAGCGCCCGGTCGGCAGCCCGGAAACCGCCAGCGCCGAAACGACGGCGCTCGGGCCGGGCACCACGTAAACCGGGATTCCGCGCTCCGCGCATTGGGCGACCAGAAGCTCCCCCGGGTCGGAAATGGCGGGCATTCCCGCGTCCGAAACGAGCGCGCAGGTTTCCCCGGCCTCGATACGCGCGCAGATCACGTCCCCGCGCTCGCGTTTGTTATGTTCAAAATAGCTGACCATTGGCTTTTTGATGCCGAAATGGTTGAGCAGCTTCAGCGTGACCCGCGTGTCCTCCGCGGCGATGAAATCGGCCTCCCGCAGGGTTTCCGCCGCGCGCGGGGAAAAATCGGAAAGATTGCCGATCGGCGTGCCGACCACCATTAATTTTCCGCTCATGTTGCCGCTCCTCCCTTGTTCTGTGCGTATTCGCCGTAGATTGCGGTCATTTCCTCAGAGTATCCGCCGCCGTCCTCAATCAGCAGGACGGGGTCGATCACCATGCCGGGTTTTCCGCCCCGGTTTGCCTGTAACAGGAAAAGCGACGGGGACTTGTCCGCGCGCTGCTGCACCAGGCGCAGGCGTTTGGGCTCCAGCCCCGCGCTTCGCAGGTCCAGCAGGACGCTGCAAAGGCGCTCCGGGCGCAGGCAGCAGCAGAAGCGGCCGCCGAACCGGAGCAGGTACGCCGCGCTGCGGGCGATTTCCGCAAAGCTGCACGCAACCTCGTGCCGCGCGACGCGGCGGGACTCCTCCGGATTTTTCAGGCCCGCGCCCTCCTCCTTGTACGGTGGATTGCAGGCGATGAGGTCGAACCGGTTGGCGGGCAGGGCGGCCTTTTGTCTGATCATGGTCATGTCGCAGCAGAGCAGCTCGACCGTGCCGGTCAGTCGGTTCCGCTCCACGGAGCGGCGGGCCATTTCACAGGCTTCCCGCTGAATTTCCACGCCGCAAATTTTTTTCGGGTTTGCCTTCGTGCACCAGATCAGCGGAATAGCGCCGCAGCCCGTGCCGAAATCCGCGCAGGTTTCGCCCGTTTTCGGCAGGGAAAACGACGCGAGCAGAAGGGTGTCGGTATTAAAGCGGTGCGTCTGTGAAACGATCACCGAAATTTCACGCGAAAGCGGTTCAAGGTGTTCATCGGGTAAAAGCATAAAGTCCCTCGGTTATCCTTTTTTTATATCAATCAAAGAACGGCTGGTTTTCAAGAGCTTTGGCTGATTTCAAAGGTTGATTACATAAGAAAAAAGACGGCGCGCAACAACGCTCCGCCTTTCGTCCACATGTAAAATTATTCCTGTGCAGGAGCGCCTACGGGGCAAACATCCGCGCAAGCACCGCATTCTGTGCAAAGATCAGCATCGATAACGTACTTGCCGTCACCTTCTGAAATTGCGTTTACAGGACAGCCTGCCGCACATGCGCCGCAGGAAATGCAGTCATCACTAATTGCATATGCCATGGGAAAACACCTCCATATAAAATTACAACATAATTCTATCATAAATAACAAAAATTGCAACCGTAATCGGATAAAAAATAAATTTAATCTTTTTCCAGTTTTTTAAGTGCTTCCAGCTCGCCGCGGTCAACATTGACCTGTCCGCCCTTGATCAGCTTCACCTGGCACACCTTAAAGGTCTGGGGCGCGGCGTCCGGCGCGGAGTCAAGGCGCACCTGCAAAATGCCGGTCAGCATGTTCAGGTCGGTAACGGTGCCCTTGCCGGAGGGTGTGGTCACAGTAGAGTTTACGCTCGGGGTGGAGCGAATGAGGTCCTGATAGGCCTCCTGCTCGTATTTCAAGCAGCACATCAGGCGGCCGCAGGTACCGGATATTTTCACCGGGTTCAGGGAAAGACCCTGCTCTTTGGCCATTTTGATAGAAACCGGCTGAAAACCGCCCAAAAAGGTCGAGCAGCAGAACGGCCGGCCGCAGATGCCCAGCCCGCCGAGCATTTTTGCCTCGTCGCGCACACCGATCTGGCGCAGCTCGATTCTGGTGCGGAACACCGACGCAAGATCCTTGACCAGCTCGCGGAAATCCACGCGCCCATCGGCGGTAAAATAAAACAAAATCTTGGTATTGTCAAAGGTGTATTCTACGTCCACCAGCTTCATTTCCAGCTTGTGGACCGCTATTTTCTTCAGGCAGATCTGAAAAGCCGTTTTTTCCTTCGCGACGTTTTCTTCCATCTTTTTCAGGTCGTCCTTGGTGGCGACGCGGATCAGCTTTTTCAGCGGCTGCACTATTCCTTCGTCGCTGACCTGACGGTTTTCCATCGCGATTTCGCCGCATTCAATTCCGCGGGCGGTTTCCACGATGACCATATCGCCTTGTTTCAGTGTATTCCCGTCGGGGTCAAAATAGTATATTTTGCCTACATTTTTAAAACGAACGCCAATTACTTCGGCCATGGGAACCTCCAATATCGTAAAATAGGGATTATCTTCCGGCCCCGGCGCGCAGATTCGCGCACAGAGCCGTTACCAGCAGCGCCGCGTTTGCGTTCAGGTCAAGCGCGCGCTGCGCTTTCTGCACTTCGCCCAGCAAAGAAAGTAGCTTTTCGCGGGTCAGTCCCGCGCCGAGAGCCGCCGCCGCTTCCCTTTGACCGGAAAGGCAGGCGCTCCCGCCCGAACGAAGCACTGCTGCGTCGCGCAGAATCAGCCCCAGCTGGGGCAGGACGGCGCGCAGCTTGTCTTTATCTTTTGAAAGATCCGCCGTCAAATACAGCAGATCCGTTTCGTTTGCGGCAGTGATCGCCGCCGCCAGATTTTCCATATACGCGGGGTCGATCCCCGTTTCCGTGCGCGCGCCCTCCAGCGAAAAAATCTGCGCGCGGGAGCGCACGGTGGGCAGGAGCGCCGAAGCGCTCACGGTTGTCAGCAGGAACAGCACGTTTTCCGGCGGCTCCTCAAAAACCTTTAACAGGGCGTTTTGGGAAATCTCGCTCATATTCTGTACGCCGTAAAGGGCGTAAACCTTGGTCTGTGCTTCATGGGGCCGGATATACGCGTCCGAGCGAATCCGGCGGATGGCGTCGATGGGAAAGGCGCGCGGGTTCGCGTCGCCGTCCAGCGTGAAAATATCGGGGTGGGAACCGGCCTGCGCTTTGACGCAGCCCGGACAACTGCCGCAGGGACGGGTTTCGCCGGAGCATACGGCGGCCTGGGCCAGCATTGCGGCAAGGGCGTTGCGCTCCTGCGCGGGGCCTTCCAGAATGATCGCATGCGCAAGCCGGCCCTCGCCGAACGAGAGCTCTAGCTGCTTTATGATTTCCTCATTGCCGGAAAATCCGCCGATACGAAGACTGGTCATACCTTCTCGAATCGATCCACGTTTAAAACAAAAACGGTCGATCCGCCGACGGTGACTTCGACGGGGAACGAGGAGTACATGCCGACGTCCATGGTTGTCGTGCTCGGGACAAGCTGGGTGCGGCGGCTGCTCTGCTTTGCAATGATGGAGATGACCTGATCGACCTTGTCATCCTCCGTGCCTACGATGAAGGTGGTGTTGCCCGCCATTAAAAAACCGCCGGTTGTTGCAAGCTTGGTAACGGAAAAACCGTCCTTGGTCAGCGCAGCGGAAACCATGCCGCTGTCGTCGTTGCTTACAATCGCAAGTACCAGTTTCATAATGAATCCCTCACTTCTATCATTTAACGGAAAGAACAGATATCTGAATTTCATTCAACAGCAATATTCAAAATCCGCGGAAATGTTTTCCGTTTCGCTTTTCCGCTTAATTTGTTTGATTCCTGTTTTATTATTTTAGCACTTTTATTGAAAAAAAGCCATACCCCTGTAAAAACCGGAGAACATCTTTTGTGATTTCCTCCCCGGGCATCACAACGGGGACGCCCGGCGGACAGGGGCACGCTGCCTGAGCCGCGACTCTGCCCAGCGCGTCTTCCAGCAAAACCGTCTCCGCAGCGGAAAAAACGGCTTCGCGCAGACCGGCTTTTACAGGGGGCAGCGGAGGAAGCTCCGGCGTTCCGGGAAGTGGGGACCGCGCCGGAAGCAGCTCGATTGCGTCCTCCAGACGAGCAAAATCGACTTCCGTATTGAACGGAGTCGCAATGAGCACCACGTGGGCGCCGTCCGCGTACTCCGGTTCCACGCCCGCGCCGCGGAAAATCTCCGCCGCCGCCGTGCCCGAAAGGCCGATGGAGGCGGTGTTCAGCGTGATGCGCGTCGGGTCCGACGGGCCGGACGGCAAAGAAAGGCCGTGTTCGCGCGCGGCGAGCCGGACCTTCTGAACGCGCTGCTGCAGGGCGGCGTATTCGCCTTTGTGCGTTTCCAGCCATGCGCGGGCCAGATCGAGCGAAGCCATTACCGCGTAATTGGGGCTGGTGGAGCCGAAAAGCGCCATAGCGTCCTTGGCGCCGTCCGCGAACCGGCTGTCCGCGATATGGAGCCACGCGCCGCCGGTCAGTACGTTCAGCGTTTTGTGCGCGGAGCAGGCGGTCATGCTCGCGCCGAGGGCGAGCGGGTGGAGCACGGGGTCGGTGAACATCAGGTGCGCGCCGTGCGCGTTGTCCACAAGAAGAGGAATATCCGCCTGTCTGCAGGTCCGCGCAATCGCGGGAATGTCCAGCAGCTCCCCGTAGTAGTTGGGGCTGGTGACATAGACGGCCTTTGCGTCCGGATTGCGTTCCACGGCGGAGACGATTTCCCCGGGCAAAGCCCAAACCGGCTGAATGTCCAGCAGCGCCATGGCGTTAACCGCGCTGCGGTGCAGCACCCGGGAGCAGACGACTTTTCCGCCGTCCGGCGCGGCGAGCCGGAGCATAGCCTGAATGCACAGGGTGCAACCGCCCGCGGAAAGGCAGGTGCGCTCGGCGTGAAACAGCTTTGCGGCCAGACGCTCGGCCTCCAGAATCGGGCCGCCCGCCTCAAACAGGCTGTCCGTGTCCGGCAGCTCCGTAAAATCCAGCGAAAGTAAATCCTGCGGCAGAGAGAGAGGGTTGTTTTTATGACCCGGCGTGTGGAACGAGGAGCGGTTTAAGTCCCGGTGATTCACAAGCGCGGTATAAAGAGGAGTCGGCATAGACGGGTTTCTCCTTTAACTGAAAAACCGCACGGCTCAAGCCGTGCGGTCAGACTGACAACAAAGCCGCGCAACCGCAAAATTGTTTTGCAATTCGCTGCAACCTGATTATTTTCCCTGATAGGTTTTGCTCGGCAAATCCGTTTCATAGATGAAATCCGCGACGGTTTTTTGGCATTTTTCAAGATCGGGCACCAGCACGTCCGCGGGGGAACCGCCGATGGAGACCCGCTGAGAGGTAAATTCGTTGTTTGCCGGAATGCGGTTCTGGCTGACGGGGTAATTCAGGTAGGTCAGTGCGTTCGTCGCCATATTCAGCACTTCGTTTTTTGTCATATTGGTGGTAACAAGGGGAAGAATATCGTACAAAGCCTGATTGACAGTACCGAGGTTGGCTGTTTTGAACTTGTTGACGATGCTGGAAAAAACCTTGCGCTGGCGCTCGGTGCGCTCAAAGTCGTCGCCGATGGCGCGGATACGGGAATAGTACAGCGCCTGTTTGCCGCTGAGCTTGTTGGTCCCCGTACGGACCCGGTTCCTGTCGCCCGAATACAGATTGATCAGGTCGGCTTCCGTGTGGCCGTATTTGTCCTTGTCGTTGGAAAGGGTGATTTCCACGCCGCCGAGCTTGTCCACAATTTTGGAGAAGGACGCGTAATCGATCAGGACGAAGCGGTCGATGTCGGTGCCGAAATTCGCTTCAATGGTGGAGACGGAAAGCTGCGGGCCGCCGGTAGAGTAAGCTACGTTCAGGCGCTGGCTGCCGTGACCGGGAATCGCGACGTACATGTCGCGCATAAAGGAGGTCAGCTTCAGCTTCTTGTGGCGGGAATCGACCGAAACCAGCATCATGCTGTCGCTGCGGCCGGGGTCGTTCGGCTGGTAATCATCCACACCCATGACCAAAATATTGGTGATGGCGTCGTCGTGGTACAGCCCGCCCAGGACGCCTGCCTGTGCGCTGGTATCGCCGCTGGCGGTTCCCTCCTGAAAAATCGGAGCGGTTTCTACCTTGGAAACAGGGTCCTCCAGCGGAACAAAATTGATCCTTCCTAACATCTGGTCGGCATAGACGCAGCCGACGCCGGAAATCAGAAGGATGACACTCAAAAATAAGATCGCTATATTTCGGATGAGAGCTTTTTTACTTTTGTCCTTATTCGGGCTTTTCTTTGTTTTATTCACAACATCAGTCCTCAATCGACATTTTTTAAAATAATAACCGCCTTATTATAACCCCTTGGAGAAAAAGAATAGTTTTTTGAAAGAATAATTTTGTGAACAGAATATGGAAGTTCAATCCTGCTCATCCAGTGTGAGTGCGTAGGAGGGCAGGAATTCCGTGACGAAGCAGTCGGCCTCCGGCAGGTGCAGCTCGCTTACGGTTTGGAGCAGGGAGGCCTCCGCCTTAATAAATTCGGAATTGCCCATTCCTTTTTCCTCCATGCATTTGATAACGGCGGAAAGCTTGTCCGCGGCTTTTACAAGCGGCAGAAGCTCTTGGTCACCCTCCTGTGCGGCGGCGAAGACGGATTCGTAGCTTGGTTTCAGGTCGTCCGGCAGAAGGCTCAGAAGTTTTTTCTGCGCGACGGTTTCAACCTCGCGGTAGGCGGAGCGAATTTTCGGGTTGAAGTATTTGACCGGTGTGGGCAGGTCGCCGGTGATGATTTCCGTTGCGTCATGGTAGAGCGCAAGCAGAGCCGCGCGCTCCGGGCTAACGTGGCCGCCGAAGCGCGTGTTGCGCAGCACGGCCAGCGCGTGGGCGATGACCGCGGTTTCAAAGCTGTGTTCGCTCAGGGTTTCGCTGCGGGTGTTGCGCATCAGCCCCCAGCGGCAAATATATTTCATGCGCGACAGCATCGCATAAAAATGAAACATGCTATTTTCCCCTTTGTTTTGATGTTTTACGGACCATGCGGTTGGCAGGCGCCTACGGCGGACCTTCCGGTCAGGAGGCGCCTACGGCGATGCTTCCAATTGGCTTACGTTAAATCGGGAGTGGAATGCTCCGAGACTCCCTCCGTCGCGCCGGGCGCGACACCTCCCTCAAAGAGGGAGGCAGGGGTTCGTCTAAGGCTCCCTCTGTGAGGGAGCCTGAAACGTCCGTCTTTTACGACATTATAACCAATATAATAACAAACAGTAAATATTGCAAGAAACAGTCTTGTAATTTTTAAATTCGCTTTGTTCAGACAAAACCGTGTGATATAATATGTTAATCAGGAATATGGGGGCGACGGTTTGACAGGTGTGCTGACCCGCAAAGGGAGACAAAATGATTATTTGAAGGCCCTGCTTTACGGCATGGGAATAGCTTTTCTCTTTTTCATACCTTTTATTATTTTTGATAACGGTTATTTTCTGTTTTACGGCGACTTCAATGTGCAGCAGGTCCCGTTTTACCAGATGTGCCACGACGCGGTTCGCAGCGGCAATATCGGCTGGAGCTGGACAACCGACCTGGGCGCCAACTTCATCGGCTCCTATTCGTTTTACCTGCTGGGCAGCCCGTTTTTCTGGCTGACCATCCCGTTTCCCAGCTGGATGGTACCGCACCTGATGGGCCCGCTGCTGATTTTGAAATTCGGCTGCGCTTCCCTGACGGGCTTTCTTTATCTGAAAAGGTACGTTAAAAATCCGGACTACGCGATTATCGGCGGAATGCTGTACGCGTTTTCGGGCTTTTCGGTCTATAATATCTTTTTCAACCATTTTCATGAGGCGATCGTCTTTTTCCCGGTGATGCTCTGGGCGCTGGACGAATATATCTACACCCGGCGGCGCGGTATCTTCGCGGTGACGGTGTTCGCCTGCTGTTTTGTCAATTATTATTTCTTTGTGGGACAAGTCGTGTTTACGCTGATTTATGGCTTTACCCGTCTTTTGACCGGCAACTGGAAAATCACGCTCAGGGATTTCCTGCTGATTATCTGCGAGGCCGTGATCGGCGTCCTGTGCGCCGCCGTCCTGCTGGTGCCGACTATTCTGACGGTGATTCAGAACCCGCGGGTGGACAACCCGCCCGAGGGCTGGAACGCGCTGCTTTACGACTGGAACCAGCGCTATGTCCACATTCTGGAATGCTTCTTTTTCCCGCCGGATATTCCGGCCCGGCCCAACTTCACCCCGAAGTCGGAAGCAAAGTGGGCTTCGCTCGGCGCGTGGCTGCCGCTGTTCAGTATGACCGGGGTCATCGGTTTTTTGCGCATGCACAGGGAGCACTGGCTGAAAAAGCTGTTGGCCATCCTGTTTTTGATGGCCTTTATTCCGATCTTGAATTCCGCGTTCCAGCTGTTCAACGCGTCGTATTACGCGCGCTGGTTCTATATACTGACCCTGATGATGAGCCTTGCGACGGTGATCTCGCTCGAGAGGGAGTGTATCGACTGGAAAAGCGCCATCAAGTGGACGACCGGCATCACGCTGGGGATTGCGCTGCCCATCGGGCTGATGGTGAACACGACGCAGCAGGACGGACAGAAGGTGACCTCCTTCGGACTGGAGGATTACCCCACCCGTTTCTGGACGTATGTGGCGATCGCGCTGTTAAGCCTGACCTTGCTGACGATCATTTTTAAATGGTACCGCCGTGATAAAAAGCTGTTTATCCGCCGCTGTATGGGCGGGGTGGCCCTGATTTCCGTTCTGTATTCGCTGTTTTTCATCGCGCTGGGGAAAACCCAGAGCGACGACGCCCACCGGGAGCTGATTCCGTATTCGCTCAATGGCGGGAAAGATATCCAGCTGCCCGACACCAAAAACTGCCGTATCGACGTTTACGACGGCATGGACAATCAGGCCATGTACTGGCAGATTCCGACGATCCAGGCATTCCACAGCATTGTACCGGGTTCCATTATGGATTTCTACCCGTCCATCGGCGTCCAGCGCGACGTGGGTTCGCGGCCGGAGGCCAAGTATTACGGCTTGCGCGGGCTGACCAGCTGCCGCTGGCTGTTCGACCCGGTACAGAGCGGCAAGAACTTTGCGGGGGAAGAGGGCGAGGACACCCCGGCGATGCCCGGCTGGACGTTCTACGCGGCGCAGAACGGATTCAATATTTACGAAAACAACTACTATATCCCC
>UREO01000077.1 GCA_900546895.1 uncultured Oscillospiraceae bacterium | reverse complement strand
TCTACACCATAGGGAGCAAGCTGATCGAGGTCATCCGACGGCACAGCCGTATGACGAAAAAGCAGGCGCGGACGCGGGCTCTGGAGCTGCTGGAATCAGTCGGAATTACCGACGCGGAGAAAAACCTGAAAAGCTATCCTCATGAACTGAGCGGCGGCATGCGGCAGCGCGTGATGATCGCGATGGCAATCAGCAGCAACCCAAGGCTGATTATTGCCGACGAACCGACCACGGCGCTGGACGTCACCATTCAGGCCCAGATTCTTCATTTGCTTAGAGGCCTGCAGAAGAAAAGCGGCACAAGCGTGATTCTCATCACCCACGACTTGGGCGTGGTGGCGCAGATGTGTTCCCGTATTGCAGTGATGTGCGGAGGATATATCGTGGAGGAGGGCACGGCGGATGACATCTTCAGCAACCCGCTTCATCCGTATACGCAGGCGCTGATCGCAAGTATGCCAAAGCCCGGGTGGAATCCGGAACAGTTTGTGGAAAAGGGTGACGACGACTCGCGAGATGAGGCATTGTGCCCATTTTTAAGCCGGTGCAAATATGCCGGGGAACTATGCAGAAACACTCTTCCCGAAATTTACTGCGACGGCGGACAGCACTGCGCACGATGCCATATAAGGAGGAGCCATGGAAGAGAATTTGATTACAGTGAAGGACCTGAAAATGCATTTCAAGCAAAAGCCGAAGGGACTCATTGCGTTTAGGCCGGAATACCTGAAAGCTGTTGACGGCATCTCCTTTTCCATTAAAAAAGGAGAGACCTTCGGGCTTGTGGGAGAATCGGGAAGCGGAAAGTCCACCGTGGGCAAATGCATTGTGCGCCATTATAACCCAACCGGGGGAGAAATCTACTTCGAGGGCACTGAAATCGGGCATATGGGGGAAAAAAAGCTGACTCCGTTCCGCAAAAAAATGCAGTCCGTGTTTCAGGACCCTTATGCCTCCCTCGACCCAAGCCAGACAGTGTTAGATATTTTGTGCGAACCAATGCAGATACACAACCTGTACAGTAAGGCGGAAAGAAAAGAGCGCGCCTCCAAAATGCTGGAGGTCGTGGGGCTGAAGCAGGACGATCTGTTGAAATACCCGCATGAATTCAGCGGCGGGCAGCGACAGAGGATTTCCATAGCGAGAACGCTGACCGTCAATCCGAGCTTTGTGCTATGCGACGAGCCGATATCAGCCCTTGACGTATCCCTGCAGGCGCAGATCGTCCATATGCTCGAAAAGCTGCAGGCCGAGCTGGGGCTGACCTATCTGTTCATCAGCCATCAATTGCAGGTGATGCAGAATATCTGTGACAATATCGGAGTTATGTACCTGGGAAATCTTCTCGAGGTATCCTCCTCCGAAAAGCTGTACGGCAATCCCCTGCATCCGTATACCAAAATGCTTATGTCCTCCATTCTGGAACCGGACCCCAAAATACACAGTCTGGACAATATCATTCCAGATATCGGCGTGCAGACAAGAGTGCAGACAGGCTGTAAATTCCGCAGCCGGTGCCAATATGCGACCAAACGCTGCGCGGAGGAAATCCCGGCGCTGAAAGAAGTCGAAAGCGACCATTTTACGGCGTGTCATCTTTACGAATGACTACCCGGTTTTTTCGAGATAATAATGGGCAAAAGCGTCACGCTCGTCGACAAAGTTCCAGTCGAAAAGTTCGGCAGCTGCGGCGCAAAGTTTAACCGGATCAATAGGTTGAAGAGTAGGGTACTTATAAAGTTATCAAGCCAAGAGCTTTTTATGGAAAATATAGGCACAGTCGCCCGCCGGGAAGGAAACCAGCCTTTCCGGCGGGCGACTGTATTTGAAAGAATACATATTCAGAAATCGCATGGGAATAAAAGGGGATACTGATGAAGAAATCATATTGAACGGTGGAAAATGATAGAATTTCTGAAATCAATCATGAATACAATGTGTTCTTTTCCAGAAAAAGGTCAATGGCAAAAGAATAGCTCAAAAGGAATTTTACCTGAGGATCCTCCAGGTCGATTCCGGAAACCTGCATAATTTTCTGGCGTCTGTAGTTGAGCGTGTTACGGTGCAGAAAGAGAATTTCTGCCGTCTTGTTCTGATTAAAACCGGTAAGCGTATAAGTGCGCAGGGTTTCATACAGCTTGGTGTCTTTTTGCTGGTCGTATTCTCTGAGGAGTGAGAGGGAGGGATGACAGTAGTGCATGAGTTTCATTTCTTCGGGAAGATGGTCGAGTATATCAAAAAACGCATAGTCTTCATAGCTGTGTATCAGGCCGTTCGCGTCCATCTTTTGCGAAAGGATCACGGCTTTTTCCGCCTGACGGTAATATTCCGGAAATTTTGCCGGATCGGAAAAGGAGTTGCTGATTCCGGCTAAAAGATAGTTCTGTGCGCACAATGTTTTGAGAAGCTCCAGCTGCTCCTGAGGAACCGCCCGGTTCTTTTTTACTCCGATGATCAGCACAATTGATTTCTGGTATACAATGCTCTGCTCCACCTGAAAGATGTTTTCAAGCTGGGGCTGAATAGACGCGGCCAGACTGACTTCACCATGATAATAAAGCGGCTTAACCGTCAGAACACGCATAAAGGGCGGAAATGTGAGCTCGCTGACATGGATACGGGTGGCCGCCTGCTTTTCTGAAATTCCATTCAGCATATCCGTCAGCATTTCGCTGTAAAGGTGTGAGCGCAGAGTGATTTTATTTTGGTGTTTCAGTGTTGTTTCCGTCAGCGTTCCACTGACGATGGACAGCATTTCGTAGCAGTCCGCGCCGAATTCGTTGCTTGGCTGAATCATGAAAATATAACCGAAAATCATATCGTTTTTCGTGATCTTACTGCAAAGGTAAAAAAGCTGCATCTCTTCGCAGATACGGACATAGGGATCGGAACCCGGCTGCTTTCCGTTCTCACGCCGGAGCATACGGATATGCTCCATAAATTCAGTCGGGCAATAGCCCTGCTTTACGCTCTGTGTCCAAAGCGGGTTCTGCAGACGGAAGGGGAACGAATGTGCCAGAATTTTGCCGCTCATGTCGATCATTACGATGGAGCTCTCCGCTCTGTCGGCAATATCACTCAGGATACCGGAAATGCCTTTCCCGTTCAGAATCATCTGCAGCGTTGATGTGTACAGGGCCTGCATCCGGTAAGCCCTGTTCAGGATATCGCAGACGAGGGTCACTGCCGCCTGATAGCTGCCGGATTCGATCTGTGCGGAGTTAACAAAGGATCCGCATACTTTGCCGGATGCGCATTCCGTATAGATGAGATTCTGCGGAACGCTGTCCGTTAAACTGGATGCATCACGCACAAAGTACAGAATGTCATTTTTACATTTGCTCAAATCAGATTTTAAATCCAGCTCTTTCAATTCATAAATTTGTAAGTTGTTACCAATTGTTGATTGCGGTATTTTTAAATTTCCAGATAATATCTCGACTATTTTGCTGAAGAGCAAAGCGATCACCTCAACTACATTTTAGTCATCAGGCACAAAAAAGGCAAGGGTTTTGTGTGAGAGGTCTATATCTTTTCCCAATTGAGTATGTTATATTATTAACAGAGAGTTTGCCGAAGCAAAAAAAAAGCACGTGCCGGAAAAGTCAAACTTTAAGGAAGAAAGGGCTGGTTTCATGAAGTACACAAAGCTTTTTGAAAAAGGAAAAATCGGAAAACTGGAACTGAAAAACAGAATCGTTATGCCTGCGATGGGGACCGGGTTTGCGTCTTCCACAGGAGAAGCATCGGACGAAATCATCCGGTATTATGCCGACCGGGCGAAGGGAGGCTGCGGGCTGATTATCACCGAAATCTGCCGGATCGACGAGGAAACGGGAATCGGCACAAGCAACCAGCTGTGTGCGACAGATTCCAAACACATCCCCCGTCTTGTCCGGCTTGCAGAGGCGGTGCATGCGTACGATACGAAAATCTTCCTTCAGCTCCACCATCCGGGAAATGAGACGATGAGCAAGCTTCTGCACGGAAAGCAGATTGTCGCCCCCTCGCCGGTGATGTGCAAAATCATAGGCGAAATGCCGCGGGAGCTTACCACGGAGGAAGTCACGGCAATGGCGCAGAAATTTGTGAAAGGCGCTGTGATCGCCAAGATTGCGGGAATGGACGGGGTGGAGGTTCACGCCGCCCACGGGTATTTGGTCAACCAGTTCTTAAGCCCGCACACCAATCATCGTACGGATAAATACGGCGGTGATTTCTTCAATCGTATGCGCTTTATTACCGAGATCATCGTCGGTATCCGTTTTGCCTGCGGTCCCGATTTCCCGGTGTGCGTCCGCATTGACGGCAGCGAATTCATTGAGGATGGACTCGACGAAAAGGAATGCATCCATATCGCGAGATATCTTGAAAGCTTGGGAATCGCTTGCCTAAATGTGAGCTGCGGAACCTATGAGTCCGGCGCGACGATCATTGAACCGTCCTGCTTTGCAGAGGGCTGGAAAAAGCATCTGGCCAAAAACATTAAGGCAAATGTCAAAATTCCGGTAATCGCCGTCAACACCATTAAGCATCCCGCCTTTGCCGAAGCGCTTTTGGAAGAAGGTGTCTCCGATTTCGTAGGCGTTGCGCGCGGACAGCTGGCTGACGCCGAGTGGGGCAATAAGGCAAAATGCGGGGAAGACGTCCTGATCCGCAAATGTATCGGCTGTATGAACTGCTTCCTTGTGGCCAATCAGGGCAGGCCGGTCGAGTGCACGGTCAACCCGATTCTCGGTCGGGAACTGACCCACGGGGACGACCGTCTTGTAAAGAACGGAAACGGACGCACGGTGGCTGTTATCGGCGGCGGACCGGGCGGTATGCAGGCTGCATTGGTGCTGGCTAAGAGAGGATTTAAAACGGTGCTGTTTGAAAAGAGCGACAGGCTCGGCGGTACCATTAAATACGGTTCGGTTCCCCCACACAAAGAATTGCTTGCGGAACTGATCGACACACAGGAAGCGGAACTGAAAAAATGGGGCGTAGAAGTACGCTTAAATACTTCTGGCTCTGTTGAGGATTGCAAAAAAATCGGTGCCTGCGGAGTTTTCCTTGCCCAGGGTGGAAACCCGATGGTTCCCAGAATCCCCGGTGTTGAAAAAGCAGTACTGGCGGAGCAGGTTTTATCGGGAGAGGTAAAACTCAAAGGGAAAAATATTGCCATTATCGGCGGCGGTGTCACGGGTCTGGAAACAGCCGAGTATCTGAGCCCGGACAATCAGGTCACTGTGGTGGAAATGATGAACGCCGTCGGCACCACTCTTTATCCGAGCGTCCTGCACTACCTGATGGAACGTCTCAATAAAAATAAGGTTGAAATTCTGACGGGTCACGCCATTAAAGCTGTCGGGGATGGGGAAATCACCCTTTCTGTCACAGCCAGCGCCGTTGAAGTTACCCGCAAAGCCGACGTCGTCGTTTTGGCGCTTGGCGTAAGGCCGAACCGCGCGCTGTACGAGGAAATGGAAGCCGCATTTGATAAAGTGGTACTGATTGGTGATACAGAAAAGCCGGGTACGATTGTCGGAGCAATGCATTCCGCCAACGACAAAGCATTTGTATTTTAAGGGAGGGGAATAAAGATGAAAGAGTTTAAAGACAAGGTTTTGGTTGTTACAGGCGGCGGAAGCGGTATTGGAGAGGCAATTGCCAAAGAGGGCGCTCTGCGAGGCATGAAAATCGTCATCAACGATATTGACGCTCCTGCGGTAGACCGTGTTGTAAAGGAACTGCACGAAATGGGCGCTGAGGCGGTAGGTCAGAAGGCGGACATTTCCCTTCTGGAAAATGTTAAGGATCTTTTAAAGCTGACTCTGGACTCCTTTGGACAGGTCGATATGCTTGTCAACAACGCTGGAGTATCCGTATCCGGTCCTATCTGGGAGATCCCGATTCAGGATATCCACTGGATTACCGAGGTCAACATGCTGAGCCATCTTTACGGAATGAATGTCTTTATTCCACAAATGATTAAGCAGGGAACCGAAGCGGCTATTATCAACACCGAATCCACGGCGGGGCTGATGACCTCCGGAAACGCCGTTATGTATCATGCCACAAAATTTGCGGGACTCGGCGCTTCGGAGGGTACTTACCTTGCCCTGAAGAATCGCGGCCTTGGCCGCATTCAGGTTCATTGCCTTGCACCTGCCTTTGTACAGACAGGGATTCATCTTGCAGATACTCATCGCCCGGAGCGTTGCGCCATTAATGACGATCCCTATTATCAGGGACAGGAGTTCAAATCCGGTTTTGTGCGCAGCGAGCGTCAGGTAACGGCGGGCATTCCCATTGATTATGTGGGGACCTGTGTTTTTACCGCTGTTGAAGATGAGAAATTCTATATCTTCACCCACCCGGAATCCCAGGTTGTCGCCGGGATGAGGATTCAGAATCTGGTTAACGGAAAAAATCCGCAATAGGGAGGGCTCCGGTATGATTGAAAACTATAACGGAAAAGTGCTGGTAATTACGGGCGGTGCCAACGGTATCGGACGCGCGCTGGCGCTGGGCTGCGCGAAACGGGGATCCGATGTGCTGATCGCCGATATCCATGGGGAGGAAGCGGAAGCGGTCGCCGATGAAATCAGGGCGATGGGCCGCAAAGCGGTTGCCGTACAGGCGGACGTTTCCCTTTCGGAAGAATGCCAAAAAATATTCGACCGGACCATGGAAGAATTCGGACGCTGCGATATCCTTATCAATGACGCGGGTGTATCTAACGGTGCTGATATTCTGGATATCAGGGAGCAGGATATCAAGTGGGTGACGGAGGTCAACGTTTATGCCCATTGGTTTATGATGCAGCGGTTTATTCCTCAGATGCTCACGCAGGGCACGCACTGTCAGATTTTAAACGTCTGCTCCATTGCGGGACTGATCACCTTAGGCTCTGCTCCGGTTTACTTCAGCACGAAGCATGCGGCTGTCGCTTTGTCGGAGTGTGTGTACAAGTCCCTCAAAGCGTCGGGCGCCGATATCGATGTTTCCGTGTTCTGTCCCGGCTTTGTACAGACGGAGATGCATCTGACGGACAGGCACCGTCCGGAACGGTTTGCCGTACCGAAGGACGATCCGTATTACTCGTCGGAAAAATATCAGAAATTTATCGAATTCAATAAGAAGATTCTTGACAACGGCGCTCCTCTGGAGCCTACGGTTAAAAAAGTATTTGAATCCCTCGCGAAAAAGCAGTTCTATATCCTGACGCATGAAAATTACGATGAGCTCTTGAAGCAGCAGGGAATTTATCAGGCAAACAGAACAGAGCCTGTGGATCCTTCCCTCCTGACAAAACATTAAGGAGAAAAAGAACCATGAATGAAACAGTACAGAAGCGCTTTCTGCTCTACTTCCGCCTGTCTCTGCTCCTCTGGATCCTGATTGCAAATGCAATTCTCAACGTCATGAATTTTGAATACGGCTGGCTGATTTTTATCAGCAATATCATGCTGTTTACAATGGAAGGGGATATCAAGGACAGACTGATTTCCGTTGAGGTGGGCGGTTTTGTCGGTCTAGTGCTCACTGTTGTGGCACTTTTGTCCATTTCGGCACTGACACCGGTTCTGGGCGGCCTTTTCGGTTTTCTGATTCCTCTGGCTGTCGTCCTTTTTATCCTGATTGTCCTGCATCCGTATGCTCCAAAGGCCCTTAACAACGTCGGGTTTGCGTACTTAACCTGTGCATGTATTGATGTAAATGCGTTTTCGTCGAATATCCCGCTCTTTTTCGGGACTTTTATTGTCGGCAGTCTCATTTTTAACGGGATTTGCGTTCTTCTTATGGGGCCATGTAAAAAGCTGGCTATGAGAAGCGAAGCACAGGGTGAAAACAAAGCAGTGTAATGCAGCGTTGTCATGATAGCAGTTCCATTTTAGTTTGCGAGACAAAATGCGTTCCTCCCCGCCTTTGGCCGGGAGGAACGCAAAATTTTTTGCAGAATCAACTGAAAATGCTGTCAGTATATAAAACGGTAACCTCTAAGCAGACAGGTAACACTGGCGCTTAGAGGTTGTTTCTTTAACCGAGAGGTTAAAACGGACTATTCTACTGTTCCGAAGCCGTTTTCATAACTACTTTTAAAATCTCATAATCAGTCACATCACATGGAATTGCCATGGTATCTCCACCTAACTATTTTTGAAAGGAAAGGTACATATGAGCAAATTATTTGCTGAACTTATCATGAAAAATATCATCATTGAAAACCGTGTCAGTGTACCGCCTATGTCACTCGGACATACCGATAATAGAATATAATTTAGCTTCCTCTCTTGACAAGTGATCAACTGTTCACTATAATAGTGGTGAACAACTGATCACTGCATTTATTGATGGAGGTTATTATGCCAAAAAACGAAATACGGGATACAAAGGAAGCCATTTTGACAGTTGCACTAAAACTGTTTTCTGAAAGAGGATATGATGGGGTTGGTATCCGTGACATAGCAAAAGAAATCGGAATCCGCGAGAGCGCCCTTTACAAGCATTATAGCGGAAAGCAAGACATTTTCGACTCAATTCTCAAAGATATTGAGCGTAGTTATCAAGAGGAAGTTTCTACTTTTATTTCCCCCGAAAGCATGGCCGATATTCTCTCAGAAGAAAGTGATGTAAGAGAGGAATTATTCCGTATTAGCGTTACAATGTTTCAGTTCTATCTTAAAACAGAGTATGGTTCGCAGCTGCGCAGAATGTTGACAATGGAACAGTTTAGAACTTCGGAGGCAGGTAGGTTTTTTAGGGAATTGATCATAGACAAGGGCTTAGATTATATATCAGGCGTGTTCACTGATTTAATAAATACTGGGGTTTATGTTGATGTTGACCCTATGGTAATGGCCTTGCAGTTTTATTCACCTTTGTATTTGCTGTTATCCAAATACGACAATCAGCCCGACAAATATGAAGAAGCATTATCTCTTTTAGAAAAACATATTACAACATTCAATCAAACCCATTTAAGGAGTAATAAACAATGAAAGGAATTGGGGTATTGGCAGCAGAGTGGCTGATTACGGGCCTGATTGTTTATGCAGGACTATCCGGCAAGCAAATATTATTTATCAATGGGCCGAGGTCGGCTGTTATTACGTTAGGCGCAATCGGATTTGCAATGTGTATGATTATGCCAACAATCGGCAAATTTATCAGCAATGCACCTGTTCACCCGCTCACCATCATGGGGTACAGCTTTGGGACAATCGCATTACTTACAACAGCAACACAAATATTCAAATGGAAAATCCCCATTCTTTATGACCCTAGAATTGCGCTTTTTGTCGTTGCTGGCTGCATTGTCATAAAGTCGATTATTGGTAGATTTGCACCATTGGTAATTCAATAAATAGCAGAAAAGAGGGCGTTTTATGAATATTCAAGTGCGTTATTATTCAAAATCAGGTAACACAAAGAAAATTGCAGATGCTATTGCTAAACAAGCAGGGGTATCCGCAAAGTCAATCCAAGAGCCTATACAAGGCGAAGTCGATATGTTGTTTTTAGGAACAGGCTTATATGCTTTTGACATTGACCCGGAGCTAAAGGAATATATATCGACCCTAAATCCGGTGCATATCAAAAAGGTTGTAGTATTCAGCACAGCGGCTATCGTTAAATCTGCCTATGAAAAAACTAAAAAGTATCTTCAAGATCAGGGGCTTACCGTTTCAGATGCAGAATATCATTGCCCCGGACATTATATGATTTTGCGTACAGGCCGCCCCAATTCTGATGATATAAAAAAAGCCGAACAGTTTGCAAGGTCAATACTTGAATAGTAATCACAAAGAACCTCATCCCCCGCCTAATTGGCCGTCTGTTCGAGAGGACTATAGCGCCCTGCAAGACTGCCTTAAAGTCAGAGAAATTGAATTTCTATAAAAGGATTTCTGGTTCATCCGATTCAAGCCTTTGAATATAAGGTCGTCCCCATTCTGTTAACCGGACAAATCCAGCGGGGAACGGCAGCAATTTTTGATGCGTCTCCTCAGTAGAAATCAGCCTTTCAATATTGATGGACAGCAGTTCCAGCAGATAGACCGAACAAAATGGGTGACTGACATAACAGGTACAGAGCAAACCGTAAATCTTGTTTTGAACACAATTAAAGCCGGCGTACAAAAAGAAGCGGTCACCGCAGAGCTACAACTCCGCAGCGACCAAGGCTTTCAATATACTTCCACAGGATATTTTAACCTAACCAAAGAATACGGCATTACGCCATCCATGGTCAAGACGTGGAAACTATTATGACAACGCTATGGATTAAAATTTCTTTGGTATTCTCAAAACAGAATGCATTTACAGACACAAGCCAAAATCATTTGACGAAGCAAGGAAAATGTTTGATAATTATATCCGTTTCTACAACAATGAGCGTATTCAGCTAAAAACAAAGCTGACACCGATTGAAAAACGGCGCCAGCTTGCGTGAATTAGCGGATATTCTACGGTAGGGTCTTATTTTTACTGTTCGATTAATCTGGTTTAGTTCAAATACTGGCGCTTAGAGGTCGTTTCTTTATGAAACGGTTGATGCCCTGCTTCGATTTTAGTCTTTACACTTTTCACTGGGTTATACATATTATGTTACGAAGGATCGGATTAAACACAGCTTGAATCTGTTCGGAAATTTCAGTGCATGGGAGTTTTGAGAATGCCAAATAAAAACAAGTATATTAGTGATGAAACGACTAAGAATTTTACCCCAGAAATGAAAATATACCAAGGCGGTTGTTCATACAACGGCGAAGGTAAGTATAATTCATGTTGCTGCTGTAGGGGCCCTACCGGCCCGAGAGGCTTTCAAGGCCCTGTTGGTCCTGTAGGACCTATGGGATTTAGAGGTCCTACAGGTCCTACAGGACCGGCGGGCTCCTCCGAAGGTCCAACGGGAGACACAGGTCCTACCGGCCCGACAGGAGATACGGGTCCGACTGGCCCAACAGGACCAACAGGTGCGGCAAGCACTGTGA
>UREO01000076.1 GCA_900546895.1 uncultured Oscillospiraceae bacterium | reverse complement strand
TCTGCGCATGTCTCGTGGGCTCGGAGATGTGTATAAGAGACAGCTATTATTATATAGAATTCTTTATAAAACAGGGAACGAAATTCAAACCATTAAGCAGTAAATTCCAAACCAAAAAAATGTATGCATGCACAATTTTAATGAACAATCCAAACATTATTTAGCTCAAAATCATAACATCTTTATACAAAATCTCCGGCTGCAGAATAAATGACTACAGCCGGAGATTTTTCAAATGCGACCGATAGGGTATTGTCTAAAAGCCGCCCGTCAGCGGTTTTCCGTCTTCAGCGCCGGCCGCCTGAGATATTTTGACGCCACTGCTCCTTTGTAATGCAGGAAAAGTGCGTTATACGGGTTTCATGCATCGTTAGAAAAAGCCCGAGCCGGGAAGGAACTGTCTTCCCGGGTCAGGCTTTATTTAAATAGCTACACTTGAACGGTTCCCCGTTTCCGCTCAGCGGAATTGCTCTGCACACGGGATTGCCCGCATGTGCGGAATCATGATGCGGTAGCTAATGCACCCAAAACAAGAATTCACCTCAAAAGGAGGTGGACGGATTTCCGCAGGTCGGGCGCCTGAGCAAGCTTTTTCCAGACGGCGTACCTTTTGGTATCGTCGATATAGGTTTCCCGCATTCTGCCGATAAACCGGTCGAGCTCCTCAAACATCGGTGTATAATCCGTCGTGTCCGGCGGAAGCTCGCACCGGAAGCCGAGAATTTTATTGCAGCAGAGAAAGCCGTCCTCTTTTTTTGAGACCGTGATGGGAACCTTGTCGCTGTGATATTTGTCCAGCCTTTTCGCAAGGTTCTCGCTTCCGACCGTCTCAAACTCAGCAGCGTATCCGCAGCGGATACACGCGAAAAGCTCATCGGTCACCCGGTTTCTCTGCGTCCTTGTCCCGCAGCGGGGACAAGTGAGGAAAAGGCCGTTCGAGCTCACCTCGACCGGCGGCGGCAAACCTTTTCCGGGCAGTTTATATTTCAATTTTTTAGCAAGCAGCAAATACTCCCGGACTGAAAAACAAAGCTCCCGGTTCTGAGCGGGAACAGGAATCCGGTCGTTTTTTCCGCCGTTTGCCTCCAGCACCACCTGAGAGCGGTTTTTCGCCGCGATTTCCGCAACCGCATTGGAAAAGTCGGCCGGACCGTTCTGCTTCTGACACGTGCAAATCCGTTTTCTTTCTCTGACGCCGCCTTTATCGTAAATCGTATAGCTCAATCCCCCATGAACGCCGCGCGCGACCCCCATAGTCGTAACCGCTTCCCTGGTACTCTGCCGGCTGCACTCGATATTGACCATCAGATAATACTGTCGGTCTTTTTTGACCAACCGGGAGGAATGCAGCAAGCGCGGATTTTTCAGCGCTTCCTTCAGGTCGGCGTACTGCTCTTTTCCAAAAGCCAGCGGGACGACGATATATCTTCTCTGCCCGGGCAGATTGCTCATGAACGGCATCCCGTCCCAGACATATTTCAAGCTGAGCCCGCTTGCACAATATCCGCCCGGAATACTGTTGGCCCGGTTCATCAGATACAGCTTCACATAGAACCTGTCCTTAAACTCATCGTAAAGCAGACAGTAATCGCGGTTCATTGCGTACCGGCCGAAATAGACGGACCGCAGCTTTCCCGCCTTATCCACCAGCTTAAAGGAACGGTGCTGAAACCTTTGCGGGCCAATCTCCCCGTTGTCAAACTGCGCAACGCAGTCCGACATTGCACGGGAATAGCGCGCGGCATCCAGAAAAGGAAGAGGATACCCGGTCTTGGGATGATTGCGCCTGCGCGCAAGATAGGAGGCGGCGACGGCGGAAAATTCCAACAGCAGGGAGTCCTTAAAAGGCTGTACGTCGAAGCGGTTCAGGCTTTTCGCGGTTTCCCTGTCGATCATTTTCAGGATCATGTGCTGGGTAATATCGGTCTCCGATTGAGAGAGCTTCATAATTTCATTTTGATAGGTATCCATCAGGAACTGCAGAGCCTGCGAATAGCGCAGTAAGGCCGTATCCATCAAATCCCGTTTATGTTTTCCGGGCTTATACAGCTGAAGCATCAGCGTTTTAAAAATCATCATGCCATTTCATCCTCAAGAGATATTACGGCGTGCGAAGGCTGCTGATCCGGAAGGCCAGCGCCGACAGATCGCTCGCCGGTTTTCCGGAAGAAAGGGAGCTGCCCGCGGCAAGAAGCAGCCGGACCGGATCTTCGGCCGACATCCGGGAATCGTAGGCATTCGCCATATAGGTTTCTATATTTTTTAAATTCCAGCCGTTTTTCAGCCTTCTGTTCCTTCCGGCGGTGAGCATCCCGTTGCCGACCGCGACAATCATATCCGCTTTTTTTGCTGTTATCCTCCCGCTGCGAATGGTTCTGCCCTGCACGACCCTTTGGGTCGTCTGCAGCTCAACCGGCCTGCCCCTGCGGAGCAGGATCACGTCCGGCGTTTCAAACTGCTCCACCCGGATCGTTCCGTCAAACAGTGCCAGAATCAGCGTAAAGGCGATATTCCCCGCCTTTCCCATTTTCCCGCCGGACGGCTGGGACTCCGCAATCATATCGGCGACCCGGTCGATGGACGCGCCGCTGCCGTGCATCGTCACCATCATCTTTGCGGCAAAAGAGGTCAGAAGGCTTGCCCTTGCCCCGCCGCTTCTTCCGTCCGCAAGAATCGCCGAAACGCCGGACTCATCACGTACGATTTTGATCTGATCGTCGCAAAGGCCTTCCTGATACTTGGGAACGGAATCACTGTACGTTTCAATGCTGATGTCCATTTTTGTCCTCCGCCCCCGGAACGATGTTTTCGGTCAGCTGCAGCAGCGCCACCTTGGTTTCACAGGTTGTTTCCCCGAGAAGATCGGCAATTTCCTGTACCACCCGCATTTGTTTGTTGACGACCTCTCTAGCAAAAGCGGCGGTTTTTTCCGTCACCTTCCGCTGTTCCTCCAGCACCTGTTCCTGCTGGGTAATATCTTTCAGAAGCACAAACATCAGCTGGTTATTGCTTACGTGAACCACCGTCTGCTCCAGAATCAGCCCGAGTTCCCTGTAAGACTGCTTATGGTTCAATATATTTTTGCCTGTCTGAAGGACCTCTTCAAAATCTTTGCTGGGAAGGATTTCTTCAACGGAAAGCCCGATGCAATCCTTTCCGAGCTTTAAAAGCTGTACGGCGGAGGGATTGATCTGCTCGATTTCCAGCTGGTCGTTGATGACCAAAATGCCGGTTGGCGTGTGTTCCACAACCGTATTGGACATACTTTCGGCCAACTCCCGCATATAAGGAATGCACATGTTGATATTCGCTTTTCCCTGCAGCACCGCAATCGCTTTTTCGCGGCAGGTGTTGTACCCGCAGCAGCCGCAGTTCAGTTCCTTCTCCGGCGAGGTTTTTCCTGTTGAAGCCAACACACTGCGGATTTTTTCCTCGTCAATAATTTCCTTTTTTGCCGAGCGGTTGCGGAACCGTTTCGTAAACTGGGACGCAACGCCCTCCGTAAGGGCGGGCGGAGCTTCATTCGCCCGTTTCACATTATCGACCAGCACATTTTTGGCGTTTAAAAAGCTGAGATTCATCAGCCTGAGAATCGGGCCTCCCAGACATCCTCCGGAGCAGGCGTTCAATTCCAGAAAATAGCCGGAAAGATCATCCCGCACGACGGAATCCAGAATTTCAATGCAGCGGTCCACTCCATCGACACTCAGGCATTCATAGGTACTCCGTTCTTTCCGGTGAAGATTTTTGATAATGCCCCCCGGCGCGGGATAGTAGCGGGGTAATGTGTTTTTCAAAGTGCGGCTGTTATGGTCGTCCTGAGAAAAATCTACATTTTCTTTCCGAAACCATTTGTCCAGCTCGTCGAACGTTAAAACCGAAAATAACAAATTTCCGTTATCGGGGTCCACGCACTCGTACTTTTTGGAGATACACGGCCCGATAAAAACGATTTTGGCCCGAACGCCGTAAATCTGCTTGATCATGCGCGCATGGGCAATTAAAGGGGTCACCACCGGCGCGAGCTGATGGACCAGCGACGGATAGTTTTTTTCAATCAGCAGGTTCACCGACGGGCAGGAAGTGGTGATAATATTCTGCATTTTGTGTTCGCGAATCAGTTTTTCATATTCCCGGGTAACCTGTTCGGCGCCGATCGCCGTTTCCTCCACATGGGCAAACCCCAGCTTCTTCAGCGCGGCGGATATTTTCACGATGCCGGTTTCGGGGAAAGCGGCAATATAGGAAGGCGCCAGAGACACATACAGTTTTTCACCCGCACGAATCGCCTGTTTCACCTTGGAAAGATCGCTGTTGATATATTTCGCGTTCTGCGGACAGATCAGCAGGCAGTTTCCGCAATAAATACATTCGTCGCCGATAATGTGAATTTGCTCGTCCCGGTAGGCAATGGATTTAACCGGGCAGTTACGAATACACTTATAGCAGTTCTTGCAATTTGATTTATTTAAACCAATAATTTCTTCCATCAAGCATGCTCCAAATAAATAAGAAAATCCAATTTATAATCCGTGTTTTTTATCCTACCATAAACCATTTAAAAAAACAACGTCAGTGTTGCCCGATTTTATTCTTTGTATTGTAAATATGGTTTTTTATTTTGAAGTGTTTTCCCACTGAAAAAAGAATACGGCATCCTTGAAAAACCTACGGCTGATCGAACCTTTTCGCCCATGGACAAATTGCACCTGTCAGAGCTTCCTCTTTCAGAAACGCCCTGCGGCGCCGCATTTTGTTGACGGTTTTTTCCTGCCGTGCTACCTTTACAGTATTAATAGTGTGAATTATTTATCAATTCTGAAAAATGGTTTCACAAAGGATAGGTGGAGTTTTGTATGGTGATCGAAGTATACATTGGAAAATCGCTGCGGCGGAAAGCTCTGGATGTATTAAAAGGATTTCGCAGACTGATCGAAGAAAATCATCTGGAAAATAAGGTTTTGCTCAGCGCTTCACTTTGTGTCGGCGATTTCGCCCAGCCCGGAATCCCGGTCAGATTCGGAGAGAAATTTACCGATTATGTCTCAGCGGAAAATCTGGAAAATGTGTTCGGGGAATATGTTCTTCAGACGGTCGGCTCTTGCTGACCGCTTCCTGTTTTCCGAACGATCCGGTTCGACTTGTGAGAGGGTGTGTAATTTGTTAATTTTTGATTCCAACGTACAGGAACTGAAATACAGGGTACTGAAAGAGGTGGTCCGGCTTTCGTCAAGGAACGAACTGCCCGCAAAGCTGTATGATATTCCTCGCACGATTGTTCCAGGACCCAAAGCAACGATGCGGTGCTGCATTTACCGGGAAAGGGCAATTGTGGAGGAGCGCGTAAAGATGGCGATGGGCGGCAACGCGGACAACAAAAACGTTGTAGAGGTCATCGATATTGCCTGTGAAGAATGTCCGAACAAGCGCTTTCTGGTCACGGAAACCTGTCAGGGCTGCATTGCCCACCGCTGCCAAGGCGCATGTCCGGCAAAGGCGATTACGTTTGTAAATCATAAAGCGGTCATCGACCCTGAAAAGTGCAAGGGGTGCGGCCAGTGCATGAGAGCCTGCCCTTACCATGCGATTACGGAGCAGGAAAGGCCGTGCATCAACGCGTGTAAGGCAAAGGCAATCTTACTGGATGAACAAAACAAGGCGGATATCGATCCGGACAAATGCATCCGCTGCGGCGCGTGTGTCCGTCAATGCCCGTTTGGCGCTATTGTGGATAAATCGTACGTTCTGGACGTTCTGCAGATGATACGGGAATCGAATAATGGGGAAAACTTCCGGGTATATGCCGCGGTCGCGCCGGCAATCGCCAGCCAGTTCTCCTACGCGAAGGTCGGGCAGGTGGCAGCCGGACTGTATAAAATGGGCTTTAACCGGGTCGTTGAAGCGGCCCTCGGCGCGGACATCGTAGCGCATAAGGAAGCGGAAGAGCTTGTCGAAAAGGAATTTCTGACGACCTCCTGCTGCCCGGCCTTTGTCCGGTATATCAAAGCGAATTTTCCGGAACTGGAAAACAATATTTCGAGCAATGCTTCTCCGATGGTCGAGACGGCAAGGCTGATCAAGACGGTCGATAAAACGGCGAAGGTAGTGTTCATCGGCCCCTGCATCGCCAAGAAAATGGAATTTCAGAAAGAAGAGCTGAAAGGGATTGTCGACAGCGTAATCACCTTTGAGGAGCTGCAGGCAATCTTCGGCGGTCTGGATATCCATCTGGAAGAGCTGGAAGAAAGAAAGTTGAGCGACGCTTCTTACTTCGGCAGGATTTTTGCAAGGAACGGCGGCGTGACAGAGGCGGTTTCCAACGCGCTGGAGGAAAAGCATATCGATTTTCAGGTCGAACCGGCGATCTGCGACGGGCTGGAGGAATGCCGCACCGCACTGTTCAAAGCCTCGAAAGGAAAGCTGGCTGAAAACTTTATAGAGGGAATGGCCTGCGTCGGCGGATGTGCCGGCGGAGCCGCCTGCATCAGCCTGAACCATGCGATGAAAAACAAAATGAGCATCGACAATTACGCGAAGCAGGCACACAAGGAAATGGGCGAATTTGTGCCGGTCAGGTAAGTTTATCGACCCTATAAGGAGGATTTCTATGTTGGACTGTAAATTATGCGATTATTATCACGCGGTTTCCGGCCGGGATTTCAATGGGCTGGACCTCGGCATCTGTGATTTTACCGATCTTTTGTTTATCGAAGACGCCGAAAACATAACCGACGAATATCCGTGCCGCAATATGAGCTACAACGAATACCTTCGGAAAAAATCGACGAACAGCATCGACCCTGCCGCGGCCGCTGCATTGGTCGACCCCGAAATGTTCCGGGAAATGAAGCAGTGCGGAGTAGCTATGATAAAATTTCCGGAAGGAATCATCTCCAAATGTTTTCAAAAACAGCTGGATTTGGAAAACAGGGAGACTCTGTGCGAAATACACTCTGATTTGGTGAAAACCGGAAAAAGATAAGAATTTATTTTGAGATTATTCTGACAACCCAATGAAATTGATAAAAAGGCCGAAATCCTGTTAATGCGGGACTCCGGCCTTTTTTTGCTGATCTGAAACGATTATTCCTATTGCTTCCGATTGCAATTTCCATTTATAAGACAAAACGGATCTGTTGCAAAACGAACCGGAAATACTGTAAGTCAATTTTCGTATTGACATAATCACATTACTGTATTAGTATTATTAATACAGTGGTACAAGCAATCAAGGATCATCTTATTATAAAGGTTTAAGGAGGTCTCTATGGAAAAGAAAGAAACCAGACAGCGAATTCTGACAGGAAGCTTATTCGCTGTTTATCTGCTCGTAATGACCTGGATTATATTATTCAAGATGAAGTCCCCTTTTGAACCATTTTATCCCTTCCGCAGTATCAACCTGATCCCTTTTTACCAGTCGGTAGTCGTAAACGACAGGATTGAATGGTCGGAAATCTACGGAAATATCTTGATTTTCGTCCCGTTCGGGCTTTATATCAGTATGCTGAAAGACAACTGGTCTTTCCTGAAAAAAGTCATTCCGATCTTCAGCGTAAGCTTCTTTTATGAGGCAATGCAGTTTATTCTGGCAGTCGGGGCGTCCGACATCACCGACCTGATCGGCAATACGTTCGGGGGAATCCTTGGGATCGCGGTCTATGCCGCTGTCCGCAGACTGCTAAAAACGCAGCGGAAAACCAGCACGGTTTTAAACGCAGTTGCATTGGCCGGAACACTGCTGGCCGTCGCCCTGCTGGCGTTTCTGATCGTATCAAATCTGTAAAAGTCCATGGTTTATTGGGAAAACCGGCAGACAAAGGGTTTGAAAACAGCGTTTACGGTCAGCAGGGAAGAAACAGCGGTTCCCACAACGGATTACACAAGCCAGAATCCGATGATGCCGGTCAGGAGGCTAAACACCATACCGGCAATCACATCTTTTGGAAAATGAATGCCGGCAAGGGGCCGGATAACGGCGATCATCAGCGCAATCACCGACATTGCAATTCCAATGGGAAGCCAGATATACCAACAGGCAACCGCGATAATGGTTACAGAAGCTACGTGCCTGCTTGGAAAAGAATGCCCTCTCTTTTCGCGGGGAATCAGCGGTTCTATCCCCAGTTTTTCATATGGCCGCGGCAGATTCCAGAGCTTTCGCATCACGGTCACGGCGCCGAAAACGAAAGCCGGTATCAGCAGCACCTGAAAGATACGCTCATCCCTCCAAATAACCAACACCGTCAGCAGGGCGGGATACGCACAGTAAACAATGCGCGGCAGCCAGAGGTTTAGCAGCTTCATACTGCTTAACCATGCCGGGTGAAGTAAAAACCATTGCCTGATTTTGTCATATCGTTCCTTATTCAATAAAAATATCCTTTCTGCGATCATGGCTCAATTTCTTTCACAAACTATAGAGGACCGGTAGCGATGCCCTGATGAAAGAATTCTTTCAAATCGATAATTTTTGAATAGCTGAGCAAACTAATCAAAAACAGCAAAGGAGGAACTCAAGTGGAACAAAATCAGGATCAGAATACGCTTGCCCGGAACACGCTGGATAATATTCCATCGCCCGCGCCCAACGCCCGCAGTATCACCGGACTGGTAAAAGAAAGCGGCAGAGTGACCGGTTACCAGCTTTCCGACAACACGGTTCTGGATAAAGCGCAGGCCGTTCAGCTGGCCAGACAGGGCGGAATAACCGGCGTTGGGATTGCCCATCGGGGCGACACCGAATATCTCAAGTCCATTCCCGACGGCAGCGACGGCAACAATCTGAGCAATTTACCTTCCGTTTCCCGTTCCGACCAGTCATAAGCAAGCGGCAGGGCAGCTGTTCCGAGCTGCCTACAGCAGATTTCTTCCTGTTTTCCAAACAGCATGACAGCCATCAATTTTTATCAATCCTATTATACTTCCGGGAATATTACAATTCAACAAAAAGAGCGCAAATGTCTGAAATGCAGGCATTGCGCTTTTTTGTTATTTGGGAGTAGATCTCTGAAAATGTAAAATTTGCGCGGATCTCTGTATTTCTTTCTATGCATTTCATTTCACCGAAGAGTGCGAAAAATATTCTATATAGAAAGATAGATGCCGGAGAAAAGCTTTAAATTGGTATTTGACTATTTCAGCGATAAAAAGTCTCTTGACAAAAAGGAGAAAATCTTTTATCCTTATTGCAACCCTATTTCATATATTAATTATATGAAAAGTATGCTTTATCAGATAAAAGCATATGTACGCTTATGAAACAGGGATGAGATTTTGGGAAAGGATGTTACTTATGAACTGCTTAAAGGGAAAAATGATTCGCTGCATCCATCGCCATACGCGAATGTGTAGAAGGTGCAGCCGCTGTTATATTTAAAAATAGAATCCAAGTTTTATACTTAAAAAATGAAAGAGGTTTTACATATGAAAAAGAGCGCAAAATCAATTTCTCTCTTCCTGGCTACTCTTCTGCTTCTGCTGACCGCCGCCTGCGCAAATGCCGCGGCACCCGCAGCCACCGGTTCGGCGGCGGACACGTCCGCATCTTCCGCCGCGACACCGGCTTCTTCCGGTACCAAGACGGAAACCGTGATCGTTGGAACCGAAGGGGCCTACCCGCCATTTAACTATGTGAACGCGGACGGTACCGTCGACGGATACGACATTGCAGTCGTCCGCGCGCTGGACGAACTGATCCCCGAAGTGGAATTTAAATTTCAGCCTACGGCGTGGGATTCTATTTTTGTCGCGCTGGAATCCGGGAAATTCGATATGATCGCCAGCCAAATTGCCAAAAACCCATCCAGAGAAGAAAAATATCAATTTTCAGAGCTCCCCTATTCTTATGCCGCGAACTCCATTATCTATAAAGGCGGCCGCACGGACATTCATTCCCTGAAGGACCTTCATGGAAAAACGGTAGCGGCGGGCGTCGGTTCCAATAACACCGTCTGGCTGGAGGACTACAACAAGAAAAACAATAACGCGATTAAACTGAAATACTACGACGGCGATGTTACCCTGATGCTTCAGGACATCATCTCCGGCCGTGTGGACGCCACCATCAACAGTGAGGTAACGACAAAGCTGATTGCCGAAAAACAGAACCTTGATCTGGGTTACACACTGGCGCCGGAGTTGGGCGTAAAACCGGAATTTTTCCTTTTCTCTAAAAATGAAAAAGGAACCGGTTATAAAAAACTGATCGATAAGGCACTGAAAACCCTGACCGACAGCGGAAAGCTTGTTGAAATCTCTAAAAAGTATCTTGGCGAGGACTATTCAACGGAAAAAGCCATTACCGACCGGACCTCTTAATTTCAGACACAGGCGGCAGAAGGAATACGGTTTAAACGGTCCGCTTCTTTCTGGCGGCCGTTTCGCCGGAAAAGGAAATTGGCAAAGATCTGCAAGGAGACTTGACTTTCTATGAATAAATTATTTGACCCCGCATTTATGATTTCCACCGTGCCTGAAATTGTGTCCTATCTGCCGGTTACCCTCGGGCTTGCAGTGGTTTCCTCCCTGATCGGACTGATGATCGCTCTGGGGATCGCCCTGATCCGCTATTTTCATATCCGCGTTCTGGAGCCGATCAGCAAAATCTATGTGTCTTTTATTCGCGGAACCCCCACGCTGGTCCAGCTCTTCCTCGTGTATTACGGAACGCCGATTTTCCTTCAGGCGCTAAACGAGCAGTTCCAATGGAATCTGAACGTCGACGGAATCCCGACCCTGGTTTTCGGTGTCGTGGCGTTTTCCTTTAATTCCGGCGCGTATATGTCCGAAACCATCCGGAGCGCCATGCTCTCGGTCGATTCCGGACAGCTGGAAGCATGCTACAGCGTCAACATGACCACAAGGCAGGCGATGGTCCGCATCATTATCCCACAGGCGTTCAAGGTTGCGCTTCCCCCGCTGGGGAATTCCTTTATCTCCATGGTAAAGGAAACGTCGCTGGCATTCAGCATTTCCATTGTGGACATCATGGCCCAGGCCAAGCTGATCGGCGCCCGCTCCTTCCGCTTCTTTGAAATTTACATT
>UREO01000075.1 GCA_900546895.1 uncultured Oscillospiraceae bacterium | reverse complement strand
TTTTTACTCTTTTTTTCAAAGCTCTATTCTTTACCCCAACATTTATTATAGAGCCTTTTTCAAAAAACAGCACAAAGCGGCGGCCTGGGCTTTCGCCCAAACCGCCGCTACGCAAATACAACTATACTTATTTTGTTGAGATAGTAATAATTTGATTAAAAGAGTCTATGCAATCAGATTACTTAGCCAACAGTAGCAACGAAAGTCTTAACGCCGTTTACATAGACGCCAGCCTTCGCGCCAGCCTTGCCAACAGAAGTGATTTTGTAGAAGTAGTCGTTGCCGACTTTCTTTACAAACTCAGCTTTGAAGACACCTGCAGTACCGATAGCAAAGGTCGGTGTTGCAGCAGCAGTAACCTTAAGAGTGTAAGCACCCTTTACGGTAACGTCCTTGGTTGTGTCAGTTGTGAAAGCAGGAGCTTTTACAGTAGCAACAAGGAGCTTTGTGCCGTTAAGGTAAATGCCTGTGGAAGCGCCAACATTGCCGATTGCGGTGATCTTGTAGAAGTAGTCATTGCCATTCTTGGAAGCAAGAGCTACAGAGAAGACACCGGAAGTACCGGTTGTGAAGGTCGGAGCAGTTGTGGAAGTAATCTTGAACTGATAAGCGGAACCCTTCGCAACGGAGAAGTCCTTCGTTGTGTCGGAAGTAGCTTCCGGTACAGTAAGGGCAGTAATGTCGCAGGTAGCCGCCTCATAATCGTCCATCTCGTCGCCGTCTTCATCATACAGTGTCGCAGTCAGTGTAGTCTTGTTTTCGGAAGCGAAATCTGCATCAATGCTTGTAACTTCAACTTTAGCAGTGTTGCCGGTTGAGGTCAAAGTAAAGACATCGTCGCTGCCGCCATCAAGTTCCCACTTAACGGTTGCGCCAGCCGGGAGAGATGTTCCGTTCGGATAAGCGGAAGCGGTGAAGGTCTCGGAATAACCCTTTGCAATCTTGGAAGAAGACTTATTGATTGCAAGACCAGCGAAAGACAGAGACTTAATCTTAAAAGTATCAATGTCCGTGCCAGTAGATTTATCAAGAGTAAACCCGAAAGTATCAAAATCATCCTCGTCTACAGCATCTTCATCAGCCTTAAAGACTGTTGTGCCAGCTGCAAGAGTTGTGTCTGCCAGCTTCAGGATAACACCGGAAGCACTTTCGCCAACATAAAGTTTACCAGCATAGATCTTCATAGAACCATCACCGTCAATAGAATTGGCAGTAACACTGTTATCAAAGAAAATCTTAGCATCCGTGTCAACAGAAATGGAATCAACATTCACTGCGCCATTTACGGTAACATCGGTATCCTCATTATTGACTTCGATAGAACCGTTCTTTGCATTCTCAGGAGCTGCGATTTTGCCGACAAATTCATCATCGTCATCGCCGAACTGAACAGTAGTGTCATAGTAGTCAAGATCAATAGAACCAATTGTCAGCTTATCGCCCTTCAGCAGGAATGTGCCATTATCTTCAGAAGATTTGATGCTCTTAACCGTCAGAGCACCGTCATCAGCAAAAGCATCTACCGACGGAGCCGTAATCGTGCCAACGGTAACTGCCTCATCCTCATCGTCTGAGTCAATGGTAACCTCATCGTTAGAATCAACGTTGCCAACCGTGCCGGCTTCAATCTTAACTGTGCCTTGATCAGCACTGTCAACATCTGTTGTATCAATGTTTCCGACTGTACCACCAGTAACCTCAACATTACCCTTTGTACCGTCCGTCGAAACATCGCCGACTTTACCATCAGTAATATCAACATCACCGTTGTCAAGGTCAATAGAATCGACCTTTGCATCACCAATAGTTACTATGTCAACCGTACCAGAAATCTTCTTAACATTAGAATCTTCATTCACAGAAACTTTTCCGGTATAGTCATCCGGGAAAACAACTTCGCAGTCTTTTACTGTTGTAGCGGTTAAAGAACCACCAGTTAATTTTGTTGTTGAATCTGTCTTTTCAATGGTATAGTTGGTGGAAGGCGCATAATGAGCAATTGCGCTAACATCAATCTTCTTCTCAACTTTTGTTTTCAAAGTGTACTTGTCATCAGAATCATTGGACGCCTTGTATGTTGGCACATCCTCATCATCATCAACAAGTTTCTTGACATTAATTGTCACATTGCCTGTTTTCGCATCATTTATTCCATCACTGTTCAGTCTGCCAATTCTCACGTCTAGTACAGAAGAAATGGCGTTTGCACTGTTACCAATATCATCAATGTCAACAATATTGCCCGAAATGCCCGAGTCCAAAACATGAACGTCATCATCGCCGCTGGTCATTTCATAGTAATACACATTATCTGTACTATCAGTACCAGACAAAGTAATGTCATCTTTTGATGTAACCAGTTTAACCGGCTCGAAATCGGCCAGTGCATGATCAGAACCATCGCTTTGTACTGCTTTGTAAATACCAATTTTCTTTTCGGCATTCTTATTCATCGCAAAGGTCTCAAAATCGTCAAGTCCTTTGCCGGGTACATAGTTAGAATCTTTCTCTTCCCCAAATACGATATCGCCTTCATCATAAACATGCACTGTCAGATCAGCTCTGCCTTTAACAGTGTATTCGGTATCGTCATCATCATCGGGATCGGTGTATTCGCCCTGATAAAGAACGGAGATAACTTCTGTACCAGTTTTGCCCTTTAATTTCAAGGTTGCATCGTCATCATCGATGGATGCAGATACTAGCTTTTCACCGGAGACATGGGAAACAGCTTTGATTTCCACATTTGTAACATCACCATGATCTTTTGTCTCAAGTTTAAAATCCGATGAATCAGTGTTCAGCCAAGCCTTAAGGTCGACTGTTTTTTCATCACCGTTGACAAGGTAAAGATCGTCATTTACCGTGTCTGTAACTGTTCCGCTTATTGTCTTCTTAGAAGCAAAAGCGAAGTTTGCCGAAAAGCTGGTGACTACAAGTGCTAATGCAAGCACAAGAGAAACCACTTTTCCTGTGATTTTTTTCATCCTTTTTGTCCTCCTTAAAATAGTTCGTTTTGCGTATTTGCGTGTGCTATGAGAATTTAACATACATGTTCGCCATGGGTGTTAAGATTTTCTCCCCTGACTTGCAGCAATTTTGCGGTACACTCTGCCAATGATGCGTTTGACATAGCCGCAACCGCAACTACCACTCATATGTTTAATTGGATTATAAGATATTTGGCAAACAATGTCAAGTAGATAATGGACATATTTTTCAATAAAATTTGCACAATGCCTTAAGATTTTCCAGTATTCAAGCCATCTTTCCCCAAAACGATGGAAAACATTGGAACAAGAGGAAAATGATGCACGGGAATTTTCCAGTTTGTTCACAATCAGTTAATATTTGCTGGTTTTCCGTCACACAGGCACGAAGGCGCGCGGGCGGGAGAAATCACCAGAATCCCGCAGGGCGGATCATGCGGATGGTGCTTGCCGGCTCCCTCCGCCGCGCCCGGGGCGACAGCTTCCGGGTCCCGGCAGCAGGGGCATTTAATCGTCAGCCCGGGGGGAGACAGCTCGTAACAGCAGCTCAGCCGGTTACAGGAACACCCGCTGCTCTGCACCCACGGGCAGCCGGTACAGTCCGTACAGTGACGGATGGCGGGCAGATCAATATATTCACTTGCAATGGATTCATTTTCCATAGGATTCCCATGGGTCATTAAAATATGCGAAGCGCTGATTTCCCCGAAAATATGGCTCCACGCGCGGGAAACGCCGTGCTGGGGCGCCTTTAAGATGTAATAGCCGTCGTAAAGCCGGCCGGACACCGCGTCCATGCTTTCGGGCTCCGCCGCGCCGGTCATCAGGATGTCGTCGGTGCTGGCCTCGCTCCTGCGCCGGTTATGGAAGATCACGCCCGACGCGCGGCATTCAAACCCGTATGCGGCCCGTGTGGTCGGGCGGCCGAGAATTTCCGCGATATCCTGCGCGGCGGGCAGCTCCCGCAGCCGCGGAGCGAGCTTTTCGATCCTGTCATACAGTTCCGCCATGCGGCCGACGTTTGCCTGTTCCACCGGCGAAGTGCGGCAGCAGGCCGCGTACGCGGTGCAAAACTGCTCCTTCAGGCGCAGAAATTCCTGCGCCGCCGCGGGCAGGAACGGCGAGGACAGACAGACGTTCATCCTTTCAACCGCCGATGAAAAAAGGTCTGTAAACGGGAATGCCTGTACAGCGGGCCACAGCACGTCATAGTCCACTTTGTCGAAGCGAAAACTCCGGTCCGCCTGTAAAGGGAAAATACGGTCCGCCCCTGTTTTCGCCGCGAGAACCGGAAAAAGCCTCAGCACGGCGGTGCTCAGGTCAAAAATTTCTTCCTCCTCTTTTTGGAACACATGCGCAAACAGCGCAAATTCCAGCATCAGAGGTTTTCCCTTTTTATCGCAGGGAGAGACCGGCAGATAAATCCTGTGAAAATAGTTTGGATTGACCCTGAGAATCCGGTCCAGCGCCCGCAGCCCGTCGTCATGATAGTGGGTCAGCAGGAAGCTGCGGGACGTCATGCCCGCGTACCGCTTCATCAGGCCGGAAACACCGCCGAAAGCCGTTTCCCCACAGTCCGCCATCAGAATGTTTTTGTCCGCCCCGCGCAGCACAACGCATTCGCCGCGGTTCATTTGATGCAATTCCACACTCCGCATTTCCGCACCTTCCGTTCAGCAATCGCCCTAAATACGCTTGTATCCCGAATCATACCGATCCTCACGGAATTCACCCGTAAAGACGATTTCCCCATCCTGATTGTATTCCGTACCGTGTCCGTGGCGCAGACCGTCTTTCCATTCCCCGGTGTAGATCAGCCGTCCCTGTGCGTCAAAGGCCGCTCCGCTGCCGGTGGGGATGTTGTCTTTCCACCGTCCTACGAAAATAGAACCGTCCCTGGAGCTGTAGGATACCCCTACCCCGTCGCGCTTGTTGGCTTTCCAGCCGCCCACATAACAGATTTTCCCGGACTTATAATAATACGCGCCGAAACCGTCGCGCTTATCGTTCAGGTAATTCCCTTCATAAGCGGTATAGCCGTTGTGCATCTGGGTACGCCCCCGCCCCTGCCGAAGCCCGTTGATTACCTTGCCGAAATAGGTATAGCTTTCTTCCGCGCTGATGACGATGCGTTTCGTGCCGCGCTCCACGCGCAGGGGAAGATCATCGCTGACCTGCGGTTCCCCGTTCAGCCCTTTTCCGGCGACCGTATAACGGGTCGGCGGCGCGGGCGGTTCTTCCGTGCTGTAGAGCTCATGGTCGGCGGCGTAATCCGGTTCGGCCGGGACCTCCGTCACCGGTTTTTCCCGTTCCCGTACGGGCTGAGGAACAGCAGGTTGGTCGTTTTCAATATAAACAAAAGGAAGCGGTTCTTCTTTCTTATCCTGATCGGGATCGGGCCATTGGGGGATCGCGCTTTCTTTTCCCGCGCTCAGATCCTTCATCACCGCCCTGCGGCGCTCCGTTTCCTTTAACGAACAGTAGAAAAAGCCTCCCCCGTCGGTTTCCGCGTAAATTTCCGGTTCTCCGGCTATGGCGTTCACCAAGCTCTGCCGGGCGGTTACGCCGCAGCTTTCGCTTGGAAAAAGTTCCACGTGCGCGTATCTTCCCGTCTCCGGAATCAGGCGAAGCAAAACGAGGCGGTCGGTCCCTTCTTTCGGCTTTAAAATCGCCTCCGGGCTGGACGTATTTCCCGAGTAATAGGCAGTCTGCAGCCAAGTGTGGCCTCTGTCGAACCGGGCTTTGCTGACGGTTTCCCCTGCGCCGCTGCGCGTCAATATGTAATAGCCGTATTTCTGACGATATGCCTTCTGGAGAACCGTCTTTCCGCTTGTCATCTTCCACGAAAACTTTCCGGAGCTGATTTTATAGCGGACGGTAAACTCCATTCCGGCCAAACAGCCGCCGGTTTTGCCCGATTTGCTTTTGTGGGTCGCCAAATAGCCGCGCCGTACTTCCGTAAGAACCGCACTGTTTTGGGTACTGCCGTCATACCGTCTGTAACAGACCGTATAAAACATCCGAAAGCCTCCCTCTCATGCAGTTGTTTCTATTATATATGATAATGCACGGCGCATGCAATAGGTACCGGGCAATTGGCATGGTTGTTTTTCACTCCCCGCCGCCGGCATATTTCAGCTCGTAGAGATTGCGGAAATAGCCGGTTCCGGGCATGGCCCAATCATAAAAAGTAATCCTTTTCAGGTCGCTGGTTCCCCCGCTCTGAACAACAAGCTCGTCCGAGCACTCAGAAGTGCAGGCGCTGGTTGTCATAGGGCTAAAGAGCTTTACCTGAATCCCCCATTTTTTCTTTGTCTTCTCGTCAAGGGCAAATTCATGCTCTAAAAATTTGCAGGGATAAAGCAGAGAAAAGCTGTAATTGCAGGAAATATTTTGAATAAACGGCGTGATAAAGCAGTATTCGTAAGAAATGCTGACGGCTTCCCCCGCCACGCCCGGATAGAGGCGGAACCGAAAATCCACTTCGGTACTGGTGGTCCCTCCGATATGATCGTGCACCTGCCTGACGGTCAAAAACTGCTCCGCATTCGTATAATGCGTGTTTTCACGCATATTGAGATATTTTACAATCGGAATATGGTTAACGGTACAGGAAAACTTCCGGAAGGTGCTTCTGATGATTTCTTCATCGGGCATATCCACATAATGATTGAGCGGCTGGCGCAGGACAATCTCCTGCGGCCTGAGCGTCTGAAGCACGATCTGCTGGCGTCCTTTGATTGTGCGCACTATTTGCGCGGCGTCCTCAGAGATGGAAATCACTTCCGTACGGTGAATATAATTGTAAAACGGTTCGCCCGCTTGATTCTGCACAAACCTGTCAACAAGGTCCACCACGGACCTTCTGTCGGCAACGGAATTGATCTGACGGCGGATATTCGCCGCATACGCCACATTTAAAAGCTGCCTGAGCTTCGCGTCATCAAAAGTGTCGCGGTTAATAACGTCGCATACTTTCTGATAAAGAATGTCTGTCTGCGCCGGGCACCGGGAGATCATGCAGCCGGAAAAATTCATTTCCGAATTGGCATAGGCCTCTTCATAACAGCGACGGATAAACTGAGGGATCTCAGCCGTGCACAGCTTTTTTGCGGCATCGTCGTCTACAGATACCGCTGCGGCCAGGGCTGACGCCGCGTTTTCCAGCTTTTCGGAAATCAGATAGCTGTCGCAGATCATCCGCGCATACGCCGAAAAGCGCCTGACGGTGCTGCCGGAGGGTGCGAACGACTGTACCACCCCCTGAGCAAAACCGGCGCCGATGATATCGGGGTGCATTGCGGACGGCATCTTGTTCAGCTTTGCATGCCTCAGTTTGGAAACTGTGGATTCCGAAACGTGAAAAATGCGCGCCAGATGCTTATACTTTATTTCAAGCGGTTCCCCAGAAAGAGAGGTTAGAAAATCATTAAACAGCAATGCTTTTTTCATGCTTTTCGCGTTCATATTTCTGCTCCCAACCTATGATGATACTATGAATTTCCTTTTAAACCATCATTTTTTGGTATTATTTACCATATTATAGCATATTCACCCTGGGAGGGAAATAGAAATTCTTCGTTAATTTACCGAAATTGCGAAAGTTCCGGAATCAGTCCGAGGACGTCGGAGCGGTAAGATCCATAAAAAGGCATTCTTCCCTGTTTCCGGTCAGGTCGGCCGCATCGCCGCCGGTACCATTATTCAGGACCGTTCCGCCCGCCAGCCGATAGGTTCCGTCCTGCGATACAATCGTATAGGAAAGAAGAGTCCCTTCCACCTGAAATTCCACGCGCCCGATTCCGTCAATAGAGGCAAGCTCCTCCGAAGACGCGCCGTCAGCAGCCTGCTTCGTGACGCGCAGCACATTGTCGGAAAGTGTAAACACAACTCCCGCATCAGAACCCTTTGACGAAGAAATCTCAAAAGCGGTGGACGCGTACCGCTGAATATAGGTTTCCGCGAGGGCCGCCCTCTGCTGGTTGGAGGCACTTACCGTACCGCTTTTAAAAAAATCGCCGCCGAGGAATAGCACGGCGCACGCGGCCGCGATCACGATCGCCGTAAAGGCCACCGCGATAATCAGCTCCACCAGCGTCATGCCTTTTTTGCCGCACAGCTTCCTCATGACGCGTCACCGTCCTTTGCTGAAAACGCGGTCATCTGCACGCATTTTCTGCCGCTGCCGTCCGTAAAATAGACGGCGGCTTTGATTCGATAGCCCTCAATGCCGTCCGCGTCCTTTTCCACGGGAACAAAGGTGAACTGCTTATCGTTTGGAGATGCTGGATCCGGGAAATCCGCGTTTTCCACATATTTCGCCCCGAGAACCTCGGCGGTTTTCAGCGAATCCGCGTCCGCGCCGTGCAGCTTCGTAATGAGCGCATCCGCGATTTTCTGCGCCTGGGCCGCCGCGCCGCTTTCGGTGCTTTTGGAAAGGATCGTCCGCTGGGAAAAGCCGATCGTCGAAAGCACCGCCGTAACGACCAGCGCCAGGATCACGACTGCGGCGAGGACTTCCACCATGGTCGTCCCTTTTCTGCTCCTGAAATTCAACATTCTATTCCCCATCGGTATAAACACCTCCGGTAATTTCCGTTCCTCCTCCGCCCGAGCCCGAGCCGCCGGACGGGCCGTCCCCCGGTTCGGTATCGCTGAAAAAGTCCTTCGCGTCGTCGCTGAACAAATTCAGCTGCCGTACTTCATACCATCCGGCTTTGATCTGATATTTGCGGACAATTCCGTTCTGATCTTTATATTCAACCTGTAGGGTGTTCGGGACATGCAGCTGCACATCATCGCTGGGGTCCTGTGCTTCCAAAATAAACCGGGCGCTGCTTCCGAAATGCGTAATTTTCGGCTGGCTGTCCCCGCTGCCAACTTCCGTGTCGCTGTGCCTGGTATTGAGCGTAATGCCGTCGGCTTTAAAAACCACTGTTTTATATTCCGGAATTTTAAAATCCGTGCTGGTGTTGACATAGAGAAGATTGATTTCTTTCCCCAGATAAATATTGGAAACATTCGTATAATATTCGTTGCTGTTTTGGTCATTATTTCCCAAAAGAGCATTTCCCCATTCGCTAACATCATTCAGATACCAAAAAACAGTTTTTTCCTCGTAATTACCAAGCCCTGGCCTGTTATTGATAACCGTGGCGCCTACTTGAATCCAGTCTTTAGCTATTTGCTTTTTATAAAAAATATATCTGGGCGTATTCCCACTTCCCTTGTCGGGAGGAGTCAAGTTTCCAACAATTTTTCCGTTAGTACTCCAATAGAGACCATATCTTAACTCCCATACATCTCCTGAAAAAAATTTTGATGCATCTTTAACGCTATCACCATAATCAATTAGGTTTTGATAGGCTTGAGTTTCTTCATTCGTTGCTTCTGTAAGGCGCTCATGAATATTATTGGGATCATTCTCGATTTCGTTCAGGCGAAAAAAATTGGTTCCGGATTTTATTTTGTACAGACCGCTAGGAATCGTAGCCTGCCATCCGTCATTTCCGTAAATTTTACAGTCGTTTTTAAAATATACAAAACAAAAATGATTTGCCTCCTGCCCATTAACAGTTAATATACAATTAGTAGGCTGGCCTTTTGAAAATGAAGAATAAAAGCTGTCATGAATATAAAGGAAATTGGCGTTTAACGTCATATTGCACCACCACTCACCGTATAAATTCCGGCCTTCGCCTTCCCCTCCTAAAAAATACACAGCAGGAGCCGTCAGGCTTGATTCGCCTGAACTGATCTGCACTTTCTTATTAAAAAGCACCGGATAGGCTGACTTCACTTTTTGATTTAAAAATTGCGGCGTACCGTAATCCCGTACAAGGTCGTTATTTCCGTAAGTACCCAAAGCCAAAAAGTCAGTGGAAGGCAAATCACTGTCCTCTTTCCCCTCCTCCGTCGTAAACTGGTAACCCAGCTTCCTGACGCGGTCGGAGGAACGGTACTTTGCGCTGGCCTTAATCAGCTTACGGGTGCTGTCGTACTCAGCTACCGCGTTTTCCCCGGAACCGATAGTGAAGCCCGAATTTTCGGAGGTTTTCAGAATGGTGAAGCTGCCGGAGTCGGGATTCTGCAGTACATATGCGCGGCCGTACTCTATGGCGGACTTTGCGTCGAGGTAGGCCTGACGGCCTTCCAGACTGTTTGTGGCGGAATCCAGATTGAATTTGGCGCTGAAAACCAAAGCGGACGCCAAAATCATCAGCGCCGCCGAAACCACAATGACATATGCAAGGGCAGCGCCCCGTTTGGAACCTGTTTTCATCCGTCCGCACCTCACTTTCAGAATCATCTTGATTATAGCCTGATTGCGGGAAGAGCGCAAGAATTTTCAGCGAATGGCGAATTTTGATATTTTATGAAAAAAATGGCTGCGGAAAGAAACATTTTTTTGTAATTGAACAGAGTTTATTGACAGAAAAAACAATCGGCTTTATAATCAGGATATAAAAGATAGAAGCGGTTCTTATTTTTCCTTTCTTACTGAAAATTAAACAAAAAAGAGGTAGAACGAATATGGTAAAAACCCTGCGAAAAACAAATAAAAAAGGCTTTACCCTTGTGGAGCTCGTCATTGTCATCGCCATTCTAGCCATTTTAGCGGCCATCGCCATCCCGACCGTCAGCAATGTGATTTCAACTGCAAACAAAAATGTAGACAAGGCTAACGCACAGACGGTGGAACTGGCTCTGAAAACCGCACAAGCGGAAATTGAAGCAGACACGGCTCCTTCCGACCTTGCAAAAAGTTCCTCTGTTGAGGCTGTCCTTACAGCTTACGGAATTACCGGAATTAAATTTGATGATACAGATCCAACAAAAGGTAAATCCGGAGCATCTTGGGTCTATGGAAACAAGCAGGTATTCTGTGACGCTGAACATAAAGTTGGAGACGACTATACTGCACTATTAAGCACCACTTCTTTAGACACCGTTCTTCCTTTATCTTAAAGAGAATAGTCGATATTTCTTACAAGCCCCGGGAAACCGGGGCTTGTTCTGTACACATGAAAAACCGATTGCCGCAAATAATAGGATATTGTATAATAGAAACGTATCAGAAATTGAAATAGTAAAGTGTGGTGTCAGCCGCTTT